>NZ_JBJGYR010000004.1:0-246683 GCF_054050095.1 Geodermatophilus sp. SYSU D01105 | reverse complement strand
CCCCCCCCCCCCCCCCCCCCCCCCCCCCCCCCCCCCCCCCCCCCCCCCCCCCCCCCCCCCCCCCCCCCCCCCCCCCCCCCCCCCCCCCCCCCCCCCCCCCCCCCCCACGGCCGGTCCTGCTCCCGCAGCCGACGGAGGAGTGGCGGTCGTGACCGGCTGCGCTGCTCGGAGGAATCGGGAACCGGTCCGGTGATCCGGCGGGCGCCCGCCGGGGTACCGCCAGGACCACACCCCGCCGGGCGATCAGCGGCCGGCGCGGTGTGACCCGGGGTGTTCGGCGGTGGCCGGGAGTGGGCTTCCGGCACACCTCCCAGCGGTGGTCCGTGGAAGCGGATCATGGTGACCGCGCCGCGGGTCCGGTCAGCCGACGTGAGGGGGGGCAGCTCGTGACCAACCGCCTCGCCGGGGCCACGAGCCCGTACCTGCTGCAGCACGCGGACAACCCCGTCGACTGGCGGGAGTGGGGGGAGGAGGCCTTCGCCGAGGCCCGCCGGCGCGACGTCCCCGTGCTGGTGTCGGTCGGGTACGCCGCCTGCCACTGGTGCCACGTCATGGCGCACGAGTCCTTCGAGGACGAGGCGACCGCGGCGCAGATGAACGCCGACTTCGTCTGCGTGAAGGTCGACCGCGAGGAGCGGCCGGACGTCGACAGCGTCTACATGACCGCCACGCAGGCGCTCACCGGCTCCGGCGGCTGGCCCATGACGGTGTTCACCACCCCGGACGGGCGGCCCTTCTACTGCGGCACCTACTACCCGCCACGGCCGGCGCGGGGCATGCCGGCGTTCCGCCAGGTGCTCGCCGCGGTCACCGACGCCTGGCAGAACCGCCGGGAGGACCTCGAGTCGGCCAGCACCCGGATCGTGCAGGGGATCTCCTCGCGGCTGGAGCTCGGGCCACCGACCCCGCTGTCGGCCGCCGACCTCGACGTCGCGGTCGCCGCCGTGGCCGGCACCTACGACGAGCGGTGGGGAGGCTTCGGCGGGGCACCGAAGTTCCCGCCGTCGATGCTGCTGGAGTTCCTGCTCCGCGCGCACGCCCGCACCGGGGACGCCGAGACGCTGCGCATGGCCCGGGGCACGATGGAGGCGATGGCCCGCGGCGGCATCCACGACCAGCTCGCCGGCGGCTTCGCCCGGTACGCCGTCGACGGCCGGTGGGTGGTGCCGCACTTCGAGAAGATGCTCTACGACAACGCCCTGCTGCTGCGCGTCTACCTCCACCTGTGGCGGACGACGGGGGAGGGGTGGGCCCGCCGGGTCGCCGACGAGACCGCCGCCTTCCTCGTCCGGGACCTCGGCACGCCCGAGGGCGGCTTCGCCTCCGCCCTCGACGCGGACACCGAGGGGGAGGAGGGGCTCACGTACGTCTGGACGCCGGCACAGCTGGCCGAGGTCCTCGGGGAGGACGACGGTCGGTGGGCCGCCGAGCTGTTCGGCGTGACCGAGCGCGGCACCTTCGAGCACGGGACCTCGACGCTGCAGCTGCTCGGCGTCCCCGACGACGCGGCGCGGTTCGCCTCGGTCCGGGAGCGGCTGGGCGCGGCCCGCGCCCGCCGCCCGCAGCCGGCCCGCGACGACAAGGTCGTGACCGCGTGGAACGGGCTGGCCGTCGCCGCGCTCGCCGAGCACGGCGTCCTCACGGGGGACGGCGACTCGCTCGTGGCGGCCCGCCGGGCGGCCACGTTGCTGGCCGACGTCCACTGGGTGGACGGGCGGCTGCGCCGCGCCTCGCGCGACGGCGTCGCCGGGGCGCCGGCCGGGGTCCTCGAGGACTACGGCGACCTCGCCGAGGGGCTGCTCGCCCTGCACCAGGCCACGGCCGAGGGGCGGTGGCTGGAGCTGGCCGGGGACCTGCTCGACGTCGTCGCCGAGCAGTTCATCGACGCCGACGGCTGGCACGACACGGCCGGCGACGCCGAGGCGCTGGTGCACCGCCCGTTCGACCCCACCGACGGCCCGACCCCCGCCGGGATCGCCGCCGCGGCCGGGGCCGCGGTGACCTACGCGGCGCTGGCCGGGTCGCCGCGGCACCGGGAGCTCGGCGAGGCCGCCGTGGGCTCGCTGGCCCCGCTGGCCAGGCAGGCGCCGCGGGCGGCCGGGTGGGCCGCGGCCGTCGGAGAGGCGCTGCTGGCCGGACCGCTGGAGGTCGCGGTGAGCGGCCCGGCCGGCCGGGGGCGCGACGCCCTCGCAGCGGCCGCCCGGGCATCGACCAGCCCGGGAGCGGTGGTGGTGGTCGGGGAACCGGACGCCCCGGGGGTGCCGCTGCTGGCCGGACGGCCGCTGGTCGGGGGCGAGCCGGCGGCCTACGTCTGTCGCGGGTTCGTCTGCTCCGCCCCGGTGACCGACGTGTCCGCTCTGAGCGCAGCGATGGCCCCTTGCTGAGGAGCACGGTCCGACTTACCGTGTAAGCGTGTAATCACACGCCTTGAGGAGGCCGTCGTGCACGGACACCACCACCGCTTCTCCGATTCACCCTTCGGCGGCATGCGCGGGGGGTTCCGCGGGGCCGGCTCCCGCGGGCGCGGACCCGGCGGCCGCGGGCGCGGCCCCGAGGCGCCGCCCGTGGAGCGCGCCGAGGTCGCCGGCTGGCTGTCCGGGCGGCTGCCCGACGGCTGGTTCACCGGCCCGGTGGAGCTGACCATCGACCGCGACGAGATCACCGTCGTCGGCACGCTGCCCGAGCCCGCGGCGGGCGAGGGCGACCCGGCCGCCGCGCGGGCCGGGCGGATCGCCCGGTTCCGCGAGGAGACCCGCGAGCAGCGCATGGCGATCGCCGACGCCGCCCAGGAACGCTACGGCCGGTCGGTCGCGTGGGGGGCGGCCTGCGGCGACGTCCGCGAGCTGTTCACCAACCTCTCGGTCCCGGTCATGACCCGGCTCCGGCAGCCGGAGCGGCTGGTGCTCGACACCCTCGTCGACGCCGGCGTCGCCCGGTCCCGGTCGGAGGCGCTGGTCTGGGCGGTCCGGCTGGTCGGACAACACGCCGAGGCGTGGCTGACCGAGCTGCGCGAGGCCATGGCCTCGGTCGAGGAGGTGCGCGGGCGAGGGCCCCAGGTCGGCTGAGGCTCGGGGCTGACGCGGGAGCCCGGTGCCTGCCAGGCTGCGGTCGTGCCCGAGCCGCTGGACCTGCTGCGCACCGCCTACACCGACCTCGCCGAGACCCTCCAGGAGGTGACCGCGGTCGGCCGGGCGTGGGCGCCGACCGGGTGCACGGGATGGACGGTCGTCGACCTCTCCTGGCACCTGATGGGCGATGCCCGCCGCGCGCTCGTCGCGCTCAACACCCCCGCCGCCGGGCCCGCCGACACCGACGCGGTCGACTACTGGCGGGTCTGGCGGCCGGCGGAGCCGGGGGACGACGAGGCGCTGCGGCGCACCCGCGCGGTCGCGAGCGTCGCCGCCGACCCGGCCGACCTCGCCCAGTGGTACGCCGAGACCAGCGCCGCGGTGCTCGTCGCGGCCGGGCGGGTGGACCCGCGCGACCTGGTCCGCACGCAGGGCCGGGTGCTCCCGGTGGCCGACCTGCTCTCGACGCTGGCGGTCGAGGCCGCCGTCCACCACTTGGACCTGGTCCGGTACCTGGACCGGCCGGGGCCGTCCGCGGGGCCGCTGGCCGAGGCGCGCCGCGTGCTCGAGGGCCTGCTCGGCGCTCCGCTGCCCACGGCGTGGGACGACGCCACCGCGGCCCGGCGTGGCACCGGCCGCGAACCGCTGGACGACGTCGACCGCGCGCTGCTGGGCCCGGCGGCGGAGCAGTTCCCCCTGTTCGGCTGACGGCGGCCCCGCTGCTCCTGGGACGGGACCGCGGCGAGGCCGCCACCTGGGACACTCGTCGTCGTGCCGACCGACGCCGCCCCCGCCGCCACCGACGTCCTGGTCGTCGGCGCCGGGCCGGCCGGTGCGGCGGCCGCCGCCTGGGCCGCGCGCGCCGGACACGACGTGGTGCTCGCCGACGCAGCCTCCTTCCCCCGGGACAAGGCCTGCGGCGACGGCCTGACCCCGCGGGCGGTCGCCGAGCTGGACCGGCTGGACCTGGGCGACTGGGTGCGGGCGCGGGCCCGCAACCGGGGCCTGCGCGCCGCCGGGTTCGGCCGGGAGTGGCAGCTGCCCTGGCCCGGCGGCGAGTTCCCTGACCACGGCAGTGCCGTGCCGCGCACCGAGCTCGACGCCCGCATCCGCGAGGGAGCCCTCGCTGCCGGCGCCACGCCGCTGGAGGGTGCCCGGGCGGTCGACGTGGAGCGGGACGGCGACCGGGTGACCGCGGTCGTGTTCGAGGTCGGCGAGCAGGCGGTCACCGTCGGGTGCCGGCGCCTGGTCGTGGCGGACGGCGCCCGCTCACCGCTCGGGCGGGTGCTCGGCCGCGAGTGGCACCGCGACACCGCCTACGGGGTGGCCGCCCGGGGGTACGTGCGCTCCGGCCGGGCGGACGACGAGTGGATCTCCTCGCACCTGGAGCTGCGCGGCGGGGAGGGCGAGCTGCTCTCCGGCTACGGGTGGGTGTTCCCGCTCGGCGCAGCGGCCGGGCAGGTGAACATCGGTGTCGGCACGCTGGCCACCGCCCGCCGTCCGGCCGGCGTGCAGCTCAAGGCGCTGCTGGAGACCTACGCCGACGCCCGCCGCGAGGACTGGCGGCTCGACGGGCCGGTGGAGGCGCCGGCCTCGGCGCTGCTGCCCATGGGCGGGGCGGTCTCCGGTGTGGCGGGCCGCAACTGGGCGCTGGTCGGCGATGCCGCGGCGTGCGTCAACCCGCTCAACGGCGAGGGCATCGACTACGGCCTGGAGACCGGCCGCACCGTCGTCGACCTGTTCGCCGAGGACGACCTGACGCACGCCTGGCCGGCCACCCTGCGGCGTCACTACGGGGAGGCGTTCTCCATCGCCCGCCGGCTGGCCGGACTGCTCACGGTGCCGCGGTTCCTGCCCGCGGCCGGCCCGGTCGGCATGCGCTCGCACGCCCTGATGACCGTCGCCCTGCGGGTGATGGGCAACCTGGTCACCGAGGAGGACCGCGACCTCGTCGGCCGCGCCTGGCGCGCGGCGGGGCGGCTGTCCGTGCGAGTGGACGACCGCCCGCCGTTCAGCTGAGGCGGTCCGGCACCGCCGGTCAGCCGACGAAGGGCGAGTTGTACATCGCGAAGTAGACGGCGATGTAGTGGCAGATCGCGGCCACGATGGTCAGCGCGTGGAAGACCTCGTGGTACCCGAAGACGCCGGGCACCGGGTTGGGCTTCTTCACGGCGTAGGCCACGCCGCCGAGGGTGTAGAGCACGCCGCCCACCGCGAGCAGCACCAGCGAGGTCACCCCCGCGATGTGCAGGATGTCGGTGAGGATGAACACGGCGACCCAGCCCAGGCCGATGTAGAGCGGCACCCCCAGCCAGCGCGGGGCGGTCGGCCAGGTGAGCTTGAGCGAGACGCCGGCCAGGGCCCCGGCCCAGACGCCGCCCAGGACCCAGTAGCCCATCGGCTGGTCGACGGCCAGCAGCGAGAAGGGCGTGTACGTGCCGGCGATGAACAGGAAGATCATCGAGTGGTCGAGCCGCTTCATGATCTTCCAGCCGCGCGGTGACCACCGGCGCCGGTGGTAGAGCGCGCTGATGCCGAACAGCCCACAGATGGTCACGCAGTAGACGGCCACCGAGAAGCCGGCGCGGGCACCCAGCACGGAGCCGAGCGGGATGAGCACGGCCCCGGCGACGATGGCGCCGAAGAACGCGAACAGGTGCAGCCAGCCGCGCAGCCGCGGCCGGGTGTCGGGGTGGTCCCAGTCGGCGTCGGCGAAGTCCTCGGCGGTCCAGGTCCGCTCGACCCGCTCGCCCTCATCGACGACGGTGGTGACCGCCTGGCCGCGAGGGGCTTCCAACTCGGCGTGGTCCGCCTCGACCCGCACACGTTCACGGCCGTCGGGGGGAGGGTTCATGAGCCGAGGTTACGAGGCCGGGGTCGGGGGCGCAGTGGCACGCGGCTGTGTGCTCCCTGTCATCCCACGACGCCTTCGCGCAGGTCGGGAACGGGTACGCGGAGCCGCGTCGCGGGGGGCCTATGGTGACCCCCCGTGGGGGTTCGGCAGTGGGTCCGTGACGTCCTCACCGAGGTCTACGAGCGGCGTCTCGCCCGGGCCCTGGTGGGCGCCGACACCCCCTGCCACGTCGGGGTGATCGTCGACGGCAACCGTCGCTGGGCCCGCGCGATCGGGCTCGAGGACCCCAACGCCGGCCACCGCCGCGGCGCGGACAAGATCGCCGCCTTCCTGGGCTGGTGCGACGAGGCCGGGGTCGAGGTGGTCACCCTCTTCCTGCTCTCGACCGACAACCTGTCGCGGCCCGAGCCCGAGCTGGTCCCGCTGCTGCGGATCATCGAGGGCGTCGCCGAGGACCTCGCCGGGCCCGGTCGTCGCTGGCAGCTGCGCCCCGTCGGTGCGCTGGAGCTGCTGCCGGCCGAGACGGTCGCCGTCCTCAAGTCCGCCGAGGAGACCACCCGCGACCGGCCCGGGGCGATGGTGAACCTGGCCGTCGGCTACGGCGGACGGCGGGAGATCGCCGACGCCGTCCGGTCGCTGCTGGCCGAGCACGCCGAGCGCGGGACGTCGCTGGACGAGCTGATCGGCCTGCTGGACGTCGAGCACATCGCCGAGCACCTGTACACCCGCGGCCAGCCGGACCCGGACCTGGTGATCCGCACCAGCGGCGAGCAACGGTTGTCGGGGTTCCTGCTCTGGCAGACCGCGCACTCGGAGTTCCACTTCACCGACGTGTACTGGCCCGACTTCCGTCGCGTGGACTTCCTCCGCGCGCTGCGGGCCTACGCCGCCCGGCACCGTCGCTTCGGCAGCTGAGAAACTGCGGTCATGGCGGCCTCCCTCGACGTCCCCCTGGAGTACGTGCGGCTGGGGCTGCGGTTCGACCGCCTGGAGTCCGGTTTCGTCGACGCCTACACCGGCGACAAGCGGATCCGCGCCGAGGTGGAGGCCGAGCCTGCGCCGACCCCGCAGCAGCTGCGCGACCAGGCCCGGGCCCTGCTGCGCGAGCTCGACGTCGCCGACCTGCCGGCCGACCGCGCCGAGTTCATCCGCGGTCAGCTCACCGGGCTGGAGTGCAGCGCGCGCACGATGAGCGGCGAGCCGGTGGCCTTCCTCGACGAGGTCTCCAGCTACTTCCAGGTCGACGTCGCCCTCGGCGACCCGGCCGCGTACGGCGCGGCCCACGCCGAGCTGGACGCACTGCTGCCCGGCAGCGGCCCGCTGGCCGAGCGGTACGCCGCCCACCGCCGCCGGGAGGAGTGCCCGCCGGGGCGGCTGGCCGAGGCGGTGCACGCGCTGTCCAGCGCGCTGCGGGACCGGGTCCGCGGCGAGTACGGGCTCCCCGAGGCCGAGACGGTGCACTACGAGGTGGTCACCGACCAGCCGTGGTCGGGCTTCAACTACTACGAGGGCGACTACCACTCCCGGGTCGCGATCAACGCCGACCTGCCGCACCGGCTCGGCCAGCTGCCGCACCTCGTGGCGCACGAGGCCTACCCCGGGCACCACACCGAGCACTGCCGCAAGGAGCTGGGGCTGGTGGAGCGGGCCGCGCGGCTCGAGCACACCGTCTTCCTGGTCAACACCCCCGAGTGCCTGATGGCCGAGGGGCTGGCCGACCTCGGCGTCCAGGCGGCGATCGGCCCCGGCTGGGGCCCCTGGGCGGCGGAGGTGCTCGGCGACCTGGGGCTGCACTTCGACGGCCACCTGGCCGAGCGGGTCGCGGCCGCGGCGGCGCCCCTCAACCGGGTCCGCCAGGACGCCGCCGTCCTGCTGCACGACCGGGGCGCGGACGCCGACGAGGTCGCGGCCTACGTGCAGCGGTGGTCGATGGTCAGCGCCGAGCGCGCCCGCCAGCAGCTGCGCTTCCTCACCCACCCGCTGTGGCGGGCCTACATCACCACCTACGTCGAGGGTTTCGACCTGCTGTCGGCCTGGCTGGACGCCCGGCCCGACGGGCAGCGCGTCGCCGACCGGTTCGTGCGGCTGCTGGACGAGCCGCTGACCCCGGCCGCCGTCGCCCGCGAGCTGCGGCCCGCCTGACTCGATGGCGCAGCGCGACCCGGAGGAGGCCCGCGACCTGGGCCTGTGGACGGCCGGCTGGCTGGCCGTGCTCCTGGTGGGCGGCATCTGGTGGATCGGCGACCTCGCACTGCAGTGGCCGGTGCTGCTCGTGCCGCTGGTGTGGGCGCTGGTCGCCGCCCGGCCCCGGGGACGTCGCTGAGACGGCTGGGACCAGTGGTGCCCCGAGAGGGTGACACGCCGCCTCTCGGACACGTTCCTGTCACCTCCCGGGCCTACCGTCCGCGGTGGAGGACGAGCTCACCTCGCCCTCCACGGGAGGCCCGGTTGGTGCTGACGATCTCGTCGACCAGGGGGGCCGGTACCCGGCCCCTGCGCCGGGGCCCGGCCACCTTCGAGCCGGGGCGCGCCTTGTGCGCAGGGTGGCGCCCCACGGGAGTCGACTCGTGAACCCTCGTCGCACGTTCGTCCTCGACACCTCGGTCCTGCTCTCCGACCCCGCCGCGCTGCTGCGCCTGGGTGACAACGACGTGGTGCTCCCGCTCGTCGTGATCGGGGAGCTGGAGGACAAGCGCAACCACCCGGAGCTGGGCTGGTTCGCCCGCCAGGCGCTGCGCCTGCTCGACGACCTCCGGGTGCAGCACGGCCGGCTCGACGCGCCGGTGCCCGTGGGGGAGGACGGCGGCACCCTGCACGTCGAGCTCAACCACAGCGACCCCGCGGTGCTGCCGGCCGGCTTCCGCAACGACAGCAACGACAGCCGGATCATGGTGGTGGCGCTGAACCTGCGCGCCGAGGGCCGCGACGTCTGCCTGGTCACCAAGGACGTCCCGCTGCGGGTCAAGGCGGCGGCCGTGGGCCTGGACACCGACGAGTACCGGGCGCTGGACGCCGTCGACGCCGGCTGGACCGGGATGGCCGAGCTGTCGCTGGAGGACGCGGAGCTCTCGGCGCTCTACGACGACGGTGAGGTGTACGTGCCGGCCGCGGCCGAGCTCCCGCCGCACACCGGGCTGGTGCTGCTGTCCTCCCGCGGGTCCGCGCTGGGCCGGGTGACCCCCGACAAGCAGGTGCGGCTGGTGCGCGGTGACCGCGAGGCGTTCGGCCTGCACGGCCGGTCGGCCGAGCAGCGGGTGGCGTTGGACCTCCTGCTCGACCCCGAGGTCGGGATCGTCTCGCTGGGCGGGCGGGCCGGCACGGGCAAGTCCGCGCTGGCGCTGTGCGCGGGCCTGGAGTCGGTGATGGAGCGCCGGGCGCACAAGAAGGTGGTGATCTTCCGCCCGCTGTACGCCGTCGGCGGCCAGGAGCTGGGCTACCTGCCCGGCAGCGAGGGCGAGAAGATGTCGCCCTGGGCGCAGGCCGTGTACGACACGCTCGGGGCGCTGGTGTCCACCGACGTGCTCGACGAGATCGCCTCCCGCGAGCTCATCGAGGTGCTGCCGCTGACCCACATCCGCGGGCGCTCGCTGCACGACTCGTTCGTGATCGTCGACGAGGCGCAGTCGCTGGAGCGCGGGGTGCTGCTCACCGTGCTGTCGCGGCTGGGCTCGGGGTCGCGGGTGGTGCTGACCCACGACGTCGCCCAGCGGGACAACCTGCGGGTCGGGCGGCACGACGGCATCACCGCGGTGATCGAGGCGCTCAAGGGCCACCCGCTGTTCGCGCACGTGACCCTGACCCGCTCGGAGCGCTCCCCGATCGCGGCGCTGGTCACCGAGATGCTGGAGGACCTCCCGCTCTGAGCCCGCATCGCCGGGCGCTCTTGCGGTGACTCGTCAGCTCCTGCGGTGGTCCATCGCCGCGGAAGCGAAGGAGGCACCGCAAGAGCGCTCAGCGGAGCCGCCGTCCACGGGCGAAGGCACGGCGGAGCCGCTCGCCGACGACCGCGGGGCGCCCCAGATCGGTCCACGTCCAACGCGCCATCTGCCAGCCCAGGTCCCGCAGCTCGTCCTCCCGGACCTTCTCCTCGAAGACGACGTCCTCGGGCGACCTCCCGGACGGGGCGTTCGCGCCGTACTCGACCCGCCCGTCGAACTCGCCGAGGGTGCCGTGTTCCACCCAGCCGAAGTCACAGCGGCCGACCAGGCTGCCGTCCCCCCGGCGCACCCGTAGCTGGAGGTCGGGTCTCGGTAGCCCCAGCCGGTGCACGAGGACCCGACTGCGACTCTCCCCGACACTCTCACTCCGCCCGTCGGCGAAGGCCAGCACCCGGGCGGCTCGCCGGATCCCGGGCACTGCGCCCATGCCGGCCAGGCAGTCGGCCAGCGCGTCGGCTGATGTCTCTCCCGAAGCGAGGGCCGCATCGGCGACCACCACAGCGCTCTCGAACCCGACGGTGCGTGCCACGTCGACCACCGTCCGCGGCAGGTCCGTGACCAGCAGCCCGTCCACGACGGTCACCTGGTCGTCCGGCAGCTGCGCGACGTGGAGGTGCACCCGGGCGCTACCGCTACCGGCCGCGGGCGGTCGACGGGTCAGGTGGACCCGGTGTGGCGACGTGCCCCGGAGCGGCAGCCCGTGCAGCAGCGCAGCCGACACGTGGCTGACCGTCCCGGGGCGCCGGAGACCTGCCACGGTCGCCGACACGACAGCCCGATGGCGTGCCACGGCTGCACCCGCCGGGAGGTAGGCACCTCGCTGGAGGCGCTGCAGGTCACCGCGGCGCACCATCCGGGCCAGTTCGGCATCGGAGTACCCCTGGGCCAGGGCGTCGACTCGACGGATCACGCCGCCCGCACGTTCGTCGTTCACGGCTCGACCCTGTCCCGTTGACGCTCGCCGTGGTCCGGCCGCACTCCATCCTGTGGACAGCCGGGCTCATGTCCGCAGGAGCCAGCACGACGAGCAGTGCGCCGGAACCCCGGCAATGAGTGCGAGGCCGGTCAGGGGGCCGGGTCCGGCTCCTGGTCGGCAGGAGGCTCGGGGCGCGAGGGACGGCGCGGGGTGCTGGCCCAGTGCAGCAGCGCCACGGCACCCCAGCCGGCCGCGAGGCACCACGGCAGCCGGACGGCCACCTCGTCCACCGTGAGGTCACCGCGCAGGCCGCGCGCGAGGACCGGCAGGGCGAGGACGAACCCCACCGCGAGGACCTCCCACCGCAGCGGGCTCATGTCCCGGAGCTCTCCAGCCGCTCGCACAGCAGGGAGGCCCACCGGTGCGCGGTCGCGCGGGAGCCGTCGAGGAGGGCCACGGGCGTGCGCGTGCGGCCCAGGACGGCGGCGGGGTCGGCGGTGAGGTCGGTGTCCTGCACCACGAGCGCGTCCACCCGGGACAGCCCGTCCAGCCAGGGGAGGACGTCCTCCGGCTTCCGGGTCGCCTCGACCACGGCCCACACCCCGGCGGGGGCGAACACCGCGATCACCTGCTCCAGCCAGGTGGCGCTCGCGGCGCGCAGCGGGGCGTCGACGGCGACGATGGTCAGCGTCCCCGACCGGTCGGCCTCCTGCTTGCGCTCGAGCGCGGCGTCGATGCTGCTGATCCGGTTGCCCCGTGGGGCGAGGGCGGCCAGGTCGCCGCGGGAGGCCCACTGCAGCCGTTCGGCGTCCAGCCGCAGGGAGGCCGCCAGCGAGCGGGCGGCGGCGAGGGTCTCCACGCCCGGACCCACCAGGAGCAGCACCTCACCAGGGCCGCTGGGCAGGGCGGGCGCCGTCGGGAGCCCGGCCGCCAGGGCGCGGGTGAGCGCCGCGTAGGTGCCGCGCCGCGCGACCTCGAGGGCGAAGTCGTCGCCGAGCAGGTGCTCCGGCACGCCCAGGGCCAGCAACTGGCGGACGACGGCGTCCTCCGCCGGACCCGCGATCGGGCCGCTCGGCGTGCTCGGCGCCGGGCGCTCGCGCACCGACGTCACGACGACCGGGTTGCCGCGCCAGGCAGCGGCGCGCTTGTCCACGGGCAGGCGGGTGACCGTGGCCAGCCCGGCGGCACCGCGGGCACCGCTGGTCCGCGCCACCTGCTGACCCGGCGCGCCCGGACGGCGGATCGCCGGCGGGACCGGGGGCCGCGACAGCAGCGGCGGGATGGCGAGGGCGGTCCCGGGTGCGGGCGGGGGCAGCAGCGACAGCGGCGGGAGGACGGTCGTGGCGTCCAACGGCAGGGGAGCGGGGTCGCTCGCGGTCGGGGCGAGCACGTCCTCGGCGACCTCCCACTCGTCGGCCTCGGCCGTGGCGTCGACCCACATCGGGATCTCGGCCGTGTGCGCCTCGGCGAACGCGGTGTCGGCGTCGAGGTCGTCGGCGGGCGCGTCGTGCACGTCGGACTGGGAGGCCGAGCCCGCCAGCACGCCTCGCAGCAGCTGGGTGAGCGCCGCGTCGGACGTGTCGTGCGCGAGGGCGGCGCGCAGCACCTCGGCGATGGCCTCCTCGCGGGAGGTGATCGGGCCGGTGGAGAAGTCCGGCTCACTGGCCCAGGCGGGCACCGGCGCCGGCTCGAGCTCGGTGGCGGGGGGCACCGGCGGGACGGCCGGAGCCGCCGCGACGGGGACCGCAGGGGGGACCGGGACGGCCGGCGGGACGTCGACCACGGGCGAGGCGGCGGGCGGGGGGACGGCGGCGGCCATCGGGGGGGCCGGAGGAGCCACGGGCGCCGGGGGGACCTCGACCACCGGGGGAGCGACGGGTGGAGCCGGGGGGACCGCGGCGGCCAGCGGCGGGGTTGCCACCGGGGGTGCCGGGACCTCGGCCACCGGGGGAGCCACGGGCGCCGGGGGGAGGTCGGCCACGGGAGGAGCCGCCGCGGCCACCGGCTGCTCCCACGCGGGAGCGGCAGCCGGAGCGGCGGAGGACGCCGCAGCGGGAGCGGCAGACGCCGCCGCGGCGACGGCCTCGTCCACCGCGTCCCGCACGTCGGCGTCGCCGGCCACCATCGCGGCCAGCGCCGCGGTGAACGGCGACGGCGCCAGCGGGGCGTCGTCCACCACCGGAGCCGGGGCGGCAGCAGGTGCAGCGGCGGGAGCCGCAGCCGCGGCCGCCAGAGGACGCCCGGCAGGCGGGGTCGTCGCTGGCCAACCGGCAGCCGGGGCCGCCGGACGACCCGCAGGCGCGGCCGCCGCCGGACGACCGGCAGCCGCACCGGCGCGCGGGACCCGTCCGGCGGTCGGGCGGGCCGCCGTCGCGGAGGTGCGCGAGTACAGGTCGACGCCCGGGGAGTCGTCGCCCGCCAGCAGCCCGGCGACCTCGTCGACCGGGTCGGGCAGCACGGGGGCGCGACGCAGCGCGGCCTCGATGCGGGCGGCGGACTCCGCGCGCGAGGCCGGCCGGCGCTCGACGGGGGACGGCGCGGCGACCTCCTCCACCTCGGCGACGAAGCGCTCGGTGGTGAAGAAGCCCATCACCCCGCCGGTGCGGACGCGACGGATCCCGACGATCCGGACCGACGAGCCGTACTTCTCCCGCGCCGCGGCGATCGCGCCCTCGCGCGTGACGGCCTCAACGGATGGCAACGGCACCGTTCACCACTCCCAGTGACTCGATCTGGGCCGTCCGGGAGACCTCCGTGTAGGAGATCACCGGCAGGCGGGGGAGGATCTGACGCATCAGGCGGGACAGGGCGGCCCGGACCTGCGGGGAACACACGAGCACCGGCGAGAGCCCCAGCCGCTCGGCGTCGCCGAGCAGGCCGGTGCAGCCGTTGACCAGCGCGTCGACCGTGCCGGCGTCCAGCGCCAGCACCTGGTGGCCGTCGCTGTGCCGCACCGCCTCCAGCAGCCGCTGCTCGAAGGCGGGGTCGAGGGTGAGCACGTGCAGGCGCTCGTCCTCGCTGACGTAGGGCTGGCTGATCGCCGAGCCCAGTGCCGAGCGGGCTGCCTCGACCAGGCCGTCGACGTCGGTGGAGACCTTCGCCCGGACCGAGAGCGCCTCGAAGATGCGCACCAGGTCGCGGATGGAGACGTTCTCCTCCAGCAGCCCGTGCAGCACCCGCTGGACCTCGCCCAGCGTGAGCAGCGTCGGGGTGAGCTCCTCGACGACGACCGGGTGGGTGCGGCGGACCATCTCCACCAGCAGCCGCACGTCCTCCCGGCCGAGCAGCTGCGCGGCGTTCTGCCGGACCACCTCGGCCAGGTGCGTGGTGATGACCGAGGAGCGGTCGACGACGGTGGCGCCGGCCATCTCGGCCTGCCGCTGCAGCTCGGCCGGCACCCACTTGGCCGGCAGCCCGAACACCGGCTCGCGGGTGGCCTTGCCGGGCAGCGCGTCGAGCGCGTCGCCGATGGCCAGCACGGTCCCGGCCGGCGAGATGCCCTTGGCCGCGGGGACGCCGTTGAGCCAGATGACGTACTGCGACGAGGGCAGGTCCAGGTTGTCGCGGGTGCGCACCAGCGGGATCACCAGACCGGTGTCCATGGCGACCTTCCGGCGCAGCGCCTTGACGCGGTCGAGCAGGTCGCCGCCGCGGGCGGAGTCGACCAGGTCGACGAGGTCGAACGCCACCTCGAGCTCGAGCGGGTCGACCCGCATCTTCTCGGCGATCGCCTCGGGGGAGTCGGGCTTGGGCTCGTCGTCGGCGACGGCCGGCGCGGCCGACGGGTCCTCGTCCGGGGCCTCGGTCATGCGCGCGGCCATGAGCAGGAACAGGCCGCCGATGACCAGGAACGGCAGCTTGGGCAGCCCGGGGATCAGGCACAGCGCGAGGGCGGCACCGCCGGCGATGCGCACCGGCTGCTTGAACCGGCCCAGCTGGCCGAGCAGGTCGCTGCCCATGTCCCCGTCGGAGGCCGAGCGGGTGACGATGATGCCGGTCGCGGTCGACAGCAGCAGCGCCGGGATCTGCGAGACCAGGCCGTCGCCGACGGTCAGCAGCGAGTACGTGGAGACGGCGTCCGCGGGGGCCATGCCCAGCTGCATGACCCCGATGGCGAACCCGCCGACGAGGTTGATCAGCGTGATGATGATGGCGGCGATGGCGTCGCCCTTGACGAACTTCGAGGCACCGTCCATCGAGCCGTAGAAGTCCGCCTCGGCGGTGACCTCGGTGCGCCGCTTGCGGGCCTGCTCCTCGTTGATCAGCCCGGCGTTGAGGTCGGCGTCGATCGCCATCTGCTTGCCGGGCATCGCGTCGAGGGTGAACCGCGCGCCGACCTCGGCGACGCGACCGGCACCGTTGGTGATCACGACGAACTGGATGATCGTCAGGATCACGAAGATCACCAGGCCGACGACCAGCGAGCCGCCGATCACGAAGTGCCCGAACGCCTCGATGACCTTGCCGGCGTACCCGTCGGTGAGGACCAGCCGCGTCGAGGAGACGTTGAGCGCCAGCCGGAACAGCGTCGCGATGAGGATCAGCGACGGGAAGACGGCGAAGTCCAGCGGCCGCTTGATCTGCATCGAGACCAGCAGGATCAGCAGCGCGGCGGTGATGTTGAAGCCCAGCAGCAGGTCCAGCACCGCCGAGGGCAGCGGGACGACCAGCATGAGGACGATGGCCACCACGCCGATCGGGACGGCGGCCTTCGTCAGCTTCTGCACGAGGGGACTCATCGGCAGTCCGGCTCGAGCGGGGTACCGGCGCCGACGTCCTCCGCCCCACCCGTCCCACGCGCCCCTGGCTCAGCGCCGGCGGCCGGCCTTCGGCAGTCCCTCGACGTCGGGTGCCTCGAACCCCGGGCGGTGCAGGCCACCCCGGACGCCCCGGGTCGACAGCTGCATGACGAAGGCGAGCACGCGCGCGACCGCCGTGAACAGCTGCGCGGGCACCTCCTGGCCGAGCTCGCAGGAGGCGTGCAGCGCCCGGGCGAGCGGGATGTCCTGCACCATCGGCACCCGCGCCTCCTCGGCGCGCTCCCGGAGCCTGGCGGCGAGCTCGTCGGCGCCCTTGGCGACCACCCGCGGGGCACCCCGCTCGGGCTCGTACTTGAGAGCGACCGCGACGTGCGTCGGGTTGACCAGCAGGACGTCGGCGGTGGCGACCTCGCTCATCATCCGGTTGCGCGACATGGCCAGCTGAGCCGCCCGGCGCTGGCCCTTCAGGTGCGGGTCGCCCTCGGACTGCTTGTGCTCCTGCTGGACCTCGTACTTGCTCATCTTGAGCTTGTTCATGATCTGCTTGCGCACGACGATGTAGTCGGCGACGGCGATCGCCAGCCCGCTGACCGCCACCACCCGGAACATGAGGACGGCGGACTCGCTGAACGTCGCCGTGACCGACGACAGCGGCAGCGCCCCGGCCGACGACACCAGCTCCGTGGCCCGGTCGCTGGTGACGATGACGACGGTGGCCAGCGCCGCGGTCTTGATCAGTGCCTTCGCGGCCTCCCACCACCCGTGGGTGCCGAACATCCGCTTCATCCCGGGGAACGGGTTGAGCTTCTTCAGCGTCGGCTTCATCGGCTTGGCCGACACCGCCACCCCGCCCTGCGCGGCGGTCGCGAGGACGCCGATGGCCATGAGGGCCAGGGCCATCGGCAGCAGCGTCGTCAGGAAGGCGGTCAGCGCCTGCCCCAGCAGCGCGGACACCGCCTCCGCCTCGGGGTGGGTGGCCACCGACCGCACCTGGACGAACAGCCTGCCGACCGCGTCGTAGGCGTTGCCCACCAGCATCGGCAGCAGCACGCTGGCCGCCGCCGCCCCCGCCCAGGTGCCCAGCTCCTGGGTCCGCGGGATCTGCCCCTCCTTGCGCGCCTCCTTCAGGCGCTTGGGAGTCGGGGCCTCTGTCTTCTCACCACCCGGGCCGTCCTGGGCCATCAGGCCACCACCAGCTCAGTCACGGGGTCACCCGCTCCGGAGGGAGACCATCGCCCGCGCGGCGTGGTCCATCAGCGCGTCGAGGGCCGGCGGCAGCAGGGGGAAGGTCAGGCCGAGCAGGGCGAGCGTCAGCATGATCTTGACCGGGAACCCCATGGCGAAGATGTTCAGCTGGGGCGCGGCACGGCTCAGCAGGGCCAGGGCGACGTCGGCGAGCAGCAGCACCGCCACCATCGGTCCGGCGATCTGCAGCGCGGCCAGGAACATCATCGAGAAGGCGGTCACCAGCACGTGCCCGAGCTGCTCGGTGGGCACGCTGCCGCCCACCGGCAGCCCCTCGTAGGACGTCGCGAAGCCGCGCACGATGAGCAGGTGGCCGCCGCTGGTGAACAGCAGGGTGGTCGCCAGCAGGGAGTGCAGCCGGCCGATCGACGAGCTGGTCGCCATCGACAGCGGGTCGTACGCCGGCTGCAGGGAGAACCCGCCGGTGAGGTCGATCAGGTCGCCGGCGTACTGGACGGCGGCGAACAGCACCTGGACGACGAAGCCCAGGGCGGCGCCGATGACGACCTCGGTGACCGCGCCGACGACCAGGAAGCCCGCGGTCGGGTCGGGCATCTCCGGGGCGATCCGGGCGAGCAGCGCCACCGACAGCGCCAGGGCGAGGGCGCCCTTGACCGGGGCCGGGATGGTCCGGGTGTTGAACGGCGGGGACAGCAGGACGAAACCGGCCGCCCGGGCGGTGCCGAGCAGCAGCGCCGCCAGCGTGCTCGCCGGGACCTCGAGGTCCACGGTCGCTACGTCCGGTCGAGCAGCCGGGGCAGCGAGTCGAACAGGCCGTGCGTGAAGCTGACCAGCTCGGAGAGCACCCAGTTGCCCGTGACCAGCAGGGCGATCGCGACCGCGATCATCTTCGGCACGAAGGACAGGGTCGGTTCCTGGATCTGGGTCGCCGCCTGGAACAGCGAGATGAGGAAGCCGACCAGCAGGGCGGTCAGCAGGACCGGGGCGGCGACCTTGGCGCCCAGCATCATCGTCCGGATCGCGATCTCGGTGACGTCGGCGTCGGTCATGCGTACGACCCCACCAGCGCCGTCGTGATCAGCGCCCAGCCGTCGACCACGACGAACAGCAGCAGCTTGAACGGCAGGGACACGATCGCCGGCGGCACCATCATCATGCCCATCGCCATGAGCGCCGCGCTGACCAGCATGTCCAGCACCAGGAACGGGATGAACACGACCAGCCCGATGATGAACGCGCTCTTGAGCTCGGAGAGGACGAAGGCCGGCACGAGCGTCGTCATGCTGACCGCCTCCCGGGCGGCCGGCGCCTCCTCGCCGGAGAGGCCGACCATCAGCTCCAGCTCGTCCTCGCGGGTGTTGTCGAGCAGGAACTCCTTGAGCGGCACGACGCCGACGTCGTAGGCCTGGGAGACCGTCATCTGCCCGTCGAGGTAGGGCTGCACCGCGGAATCGTTGATGTCGCCGAAGACCGGGCCCATCACGAACAGGGTCAGGAACAGCGCGATGCCGGTGATGACCGTGTTCGGCGGCGCGGACTGCATGCCCAGCGCGTTGCGGGTCAGTGACAGCACCACGACGATCTTGGTGAACGAGGTGGCGAGCAGCAGCACCGCCGGGGCCACCGACAGCACGGTGATCGCGAGGATCAGCGTCACCGAGGTGCTCGGGCTGCCACCCCCCACGGAGATGTCCACGCCGCCGTCCACGGTGGGCACGACCGGCGCGGTGGGGTCGGTCGGGGGCGTCGGCGCGGTCGGCGCCGCCGAGGCGGGGTCGGCCAGCAGCGTGAGGACGACGCCGATGGCCGCCACCAGCAGCAGGACCAGGCCCGCGCGACGCGCGAACGGGGCGCCCCGGGCGGGCGCGGGGGAGGAGGTCATCAGCGGCGGACCGTCCGCTCGCGCAGCTGCTGCACGAACGTCGTCCAGCCGCCGCGGTCGAACACCGAGCCGGCCAGCGCGCCGGAGGCGACCGGGGCAGGGGTCCGGGCCGCCGCGGTCGCCGCCTGCCGCTCCTGCAGCGTCTCCTCGACCAGGTCGCCGTCGACCTCGGCGAGCAGGGTCACCTGCTCCTCGGTCGCGCCCACGACGAGGACGCGGCCGGCGATCCGCACCACGTTGACGGTGCTGGCGCGGCCCATCCGCTGGCGGGCGACGACCTCGATGAGGCCGTTGCCCTGACCGAGGCCGCGCTTCTTGGCCAGCCGTGCGGCGAACCAGAGGACGCCGCCGACGAAGGCCAGGGACAGCAGCAGCCGGATGACCATCCAGGTCATGGGGCCACCTCGTTGGCGTCGGTGACGATCTCGCTGATCCGCAGGCCGAAGTCCTCGTCCACGACGACGACCTCGCCGCGGGCGATCAGGGTGCCGTTGACCAGCAGGTCGGCCGGCGCGCTGGCCGCGCGGTCGAGCTCGACGACCTCGCCGGGGTGCAGCGAGAGCAGCTCGCCGACGGTCATCCGGGTGCGGCCGATCTCGACGGTGACCTCCATGGCCACGTGCCGCAGCAGGTCGAGGCTGCCGCGCTGGGTGCGCGGCTGGGGGAGGGTCACCTGCAGGGCGAGGGTCGCCTCCACGGTGGCGCCCCCGGCCAGCAGCGGGACGGCGACGAACATGCCCTTGTCCCGCAGCCCGTCCATCGCGGTGTCGGGGTCCTCGGTGCGCTCGGAGTCCACGCGGACCCGGCCCAGCGTCGCGGCCGCGGCCTCCAGGGCGGGCCGCAGCGCGGCGGCGACGTCCATGGCGCCCACGGGCGAGTTGGTCAGGGCGTCGGCGATCTGCGCGGAGACCACCAGGACGACGTCCCCGCTCACCTCGCCGGAGAGGCGCGCCATGACCGCGGTCGCGGCCTCGGCGGGGAGGAGGACGGCGTCGGGGTCGTTGACCGGGGCACCCGGCACCAGCTCGGCCGCGGCCGGGACCAGCCCCGCGGCGGCGCGCGCGGCGGAGGCCACCACGGCGATCACGGTCTCGGAGGCCTGCGAGTGCTCCACGGAGGCGGTCATGCGGTGTCCTTCTGGGCTGGGGCCTGGCCGGAGGCCGGGGTGGGGACGATGGCGGCGGCGAGCCGGCGGCGGTGGTTGCTCGCGATCGCGTACGCGAACGTCACGTCGTTGGTGGTGACCTCGAGCGGCGCGTCCTGCGGGTGGCGCAGCAGCAGGACGTCACCGACGGCGAGGGAGAGGAGGTCCTCGGAGGAGACCTCCAGCGGCGTGAAGCGGATGCCGACCTCGACCGGCACCATGGTCAGCCGCTCGGTCAGCGCCTCGAAGGCCCGGCGGCGCTTGGCCTGCGCCGACTCCGACAGGTGCGGCGAGGCCGCGTTGTCCAGGGCGGTCTGGAACGCGGAGAAGGGCAGCACCAGCGTGGCCTCGCCGGCGCGGCTGCCGACGCCCAGCGTGAAGGTCGCCACCATGACGGTGTCCGAGCCGGCCGCGGCCTGCGCCAGCTGCGGGTTGTACTCCACCTCGCTGAGCTCCGGCTGGAGGTCGACGATGTGCGCGAAGGCCGCGGTGAACTCCTGCAGCAGCCGGGTCAGCAGGTGGTTGGTGATGGTCGTCTCCATCACCGTCATCGGCCGGTCGGGCTGGTCGGCCGACCCCGAGCCGCCGAGCATGTGGTCGACGCTGGCCATCGCGATCTCCAGCGGGTAGGCCAGGACCCCCTTGCCGGCCAGCGGCTCGAGCGTGAACGTCACCACGAAGTGCGGGTTGGGCAGCGTCGCGACGTAGTCGTCGTAGGAGTGCTGCTCGATCCCCAGCAGCTCCATGCGCGCCCCCGTGCGCAGCATGGTGGTGAGCACGGTCGTCGCCTGCCGGCCGAACGCCTCCTGGGCGATCTGCAGGACGCGGACGTGCTCGCGGGAGAGCTTGGTGGGCCGGCGGAAGTCGTAGGTGCGGGGTTCGCCGCGCCGGCTGCGCCCGGTGGGGGCGGTTCCGTTCTCGGGGCGGGTCACCCTCCCTTCATCGGCCGGGAACGACGCCGCCCTGACCGGCGCGCGAGGCGCGGCCGATCAGGGCGGACGGGTGGGACTGCTGTGACGGCTGGGGTCGGACGGGGCCGCCCCCGGCGTCACTGGGTGACGTACTCGGTCAGGTAGATGCCCATGACCACCTCGTGGCCGTCCTCGGCGTAGGCCTCGACGATCTTGTGCTCGAGGGCCTCCTTGAGCGCGTCCCGGGCACCGGTCACGTCGGCGGGCTGGGCCTGCGAGAAGGTGGCGATCACCAGGTCGAGGGCCTTGGAGCCGTCGACGCTCGCGCCTCCGTGGCCACCGCTCGCGGCGGCCTCGGTGAGCTGCAGCGCGATGCCGACCTTGAGGTACCCGCCGCCGGCGAGGTTGACCGCGATCGGGTCCAGCGGGAGGACCTCCCCGGCCACCGGCTCCTCGGCCGCGGCCTCGCCGCTGCCGGCGAACAGGAAGAAGTACGCCGCGCCGGCGAGGGCGAGGACCGCCACCAGCCCGATGACCAGCAGCTTCTTCTTGCCACCGCCCGTGGCCTCGCCGTCCTCGGGCGTCTCCTCGGTCTTCTTGGTCTTCTCAGCCATGGGTCTCCTCCTGGGCTCCGGCGTCCAGGCCGGGCAGCAACTGGTTGGCCTCCGCGGAGGCGTCGGACAGGACCACCACGTCCACGCGGCGGTTCACGGTGACCGCGTTCGGGTCGGTGTCGGGCACCAGCGGCCGGGTGTCGGAGTAGCCGTTGGCGGCCATCCGCTCCTGCGGGACGCCGTCCCCGGCCAGGTACCGGACGACGGTGGTCGCGCGGTAGGCCGACAGCTCCCAGTTCGACGGCCACGGACCGCCGGGGGTGACCGGCAGGTGGTTCGCGTGGCCCTCGACGCCGAGGTCGTTGGGCAGGGCCCGCAGGGTGGGGGCGATCGCGTCGAGGACCGTCCGCCCCTCCGGCCGGAGCACGGCCTCCTCGGCGTCGAAGAGGACCTGGTCGGCGACGATGTGCACGACCAGGCCGCGCTCGTCGATCTCGAAGCGGGCCGCGCCCTCGTGGCCGGCCATCCGCAGCGCCGACTCGATCCGGTCGCGGGCGGCGGCCAGCTCGTCGTACTCGGCCTGCGCCTCGCTCGCGACGCGCTGGGACTCGGCGAGGGCGGCCTGCGCGGCGGCGGCGTCGACCTCGGCCTGCTCGACGGTCTGGTCCGGGGCGATCGCCGAGGCGATGTCGACCGCGCCGGGCAGGCCGTCGAGCACCGACCCCTCCGGCGTCGGCCCGGGCTGCACGGCGATCGGGCCGCCGAGGCTCTCGGACAGGCCCTTGGCGAGGGCGGCGAACTTGTCCTTGTCCACCTGGCTCATCGCGAAGAGCACCACGAACAGCACGAAGAGCAGCGTCAGCATGTCGGCGTAGGACACCATCCACCGCTCGTGGTTCTCGTGCTCCTCCTCCTCGTGCTTCTTGCCGCGACGGCGGCCGTGGCCGCCGGAGCTCACAGCTCCTCCCGGGATGAGCCCGCGAGCCCGCTCACGCCGCCTCCTTGGCCTGCTCGCTCGGCGGCACGAGGGAGATCAGCTTCTGGCGGACCGCGCGCGGGCTGGTGCCGGCCTGGATCTCGGCGATGCCCTCGACGAGCATCTCCATCTGCGCGGCCTGCAGCTCGCTGACCCGCAGGATCTTGGCGCCCATCGGCAGGAACCAGAAGTTCGCGGCCATGACGCCCCACAGCGTGGCGACGAACGCGGAGGCGATCATCGGGCCGAGCGACGACGGGTCGTCGAGGTTGGCCATGACGTTCATCAGGCCGACGATGCAGCCGACGATGCCGATGGTCGGCGCGTAGCCGCCCATGGCGTTCATGAACTTGGCGGCGACCTTGTCCTCGGCCTTCTTGGCCGCGATCTCGCTCTCCAGGACGCCGCGCAGCTGCTCGGGGTCGGTGCCGTCGATGCCCATCTGGAGGCCGCGCTTGAGGAACGGGTCCTCGATCGCCTTGACCTGGGCCTCGAGTGCGAGCAGGCCCTCCTTGCGGGCCTTCTCGGCGAGGCCGACCAGCGTCTGGATCTGCTCGGTGGCCGGCGGCACCTTGGCCGGCACCACCGCCATCTTGAACCAGCCCGGCATCTTCTTGAGGTCGCCCATCGTCTGGCTGGACATCGCCGCACCGAAGGTCGCCACGATGACCAGGACGATCGCGGGGAGGAACAGCAGCGAGGTCGGGTCGGAACCCTCCAGGACCATGAAGACCAGGAGGGCGACGAGCGAGACGACGAAGCCGATGAGAGTGGCCGGATCCACGGGTCAGCGCTCCTCGCGGGCAGGGAAGGGGACGACGGAGGCGCTGGCGTCGCCCTCCGCCGGACGGGACGAGGAGCGGTAGGTGCCGCGGTCCATCTCGTAGGCGGTGGCGAGGATGCTCGCCCGGTACTCGCGGATCTCGTCGAGGACGTCGTCGACGCTCTCCGCCACGACGTACCTCGTCCCGTCGACGAGGAAGACGACGGTGTCGGGGTGGCCCTCGACCCTCTCGACGAGGTCGGGGTTGAGCGCGAACCGCTCTCCGTTCAGGCGCGTCACACGGATCACGGGGTGGTCCTCACGGATCGGTCGGGGAGGGGAGGGCGGCCGCACGCGGCGTCGCTGCCCGGCTGTGTGTTGTCATCGGCGTCGCGGCGACCCGGCTTGAGCCGAACGGGGCGCCTCACCCCCGGGGGTGAGCTGCGGGAACGGTGTGGCGCGCGGGGCGAGCGACGCCGCCGCACGCACGACGGCCCGGCCCCTCCGAGGAGGGACCGGGCCGCTGGGTGACCTGCTGGGACGTCTCCCTCCAGGGCCCCGGCCCCGTCCAGGGCACCGCCCCGAGCGTGCGAGGGGTGGGGAGGACGGGGTCCTCCTACTAGCGCTTGAGGTTGACCAGGTCCTGCAGCACCTCGTCGGAGCTGGTGATGACACGGCTGTTCGCCTGGAAGCCGCGCTGGGCGACGATCAGCCCGGTGAACTCCTCGGCCAGGTCGACGTTGGACATCTCCAGCGCCCCCGCGGTGAGCGTGCCCGCGCCGCCGGCCCCGGCGCGGCCGACGACGGCGGTCCCGGAGTTGTTGCCCACCCGGAACGAGGAGTTGCCGGCCTTCTCCAGACCCGCGGGGTTGGCGAAGGTGGCCAGGGCCAGCTGGCCGATGTTCTGGCGCAGGCTGTTGGAGTAGACGCCGACGATGGTGCCGTCCGCGCTCAGCGAGAACGACTGCAGGGTGCCGGGGGCGTAGCCGTCCTGCTCGGTGGGGACCAGGGAGCTGGCCGAGCCGAACTGGCTGACCTCGCTGATGTCCACGGTGACCGGACCGGGCCAGCTGGCGGCCATCGTGGCGCTCGGCGTGAAGGTGAGGGTGTTCAGGCTCGGGGCGCCCGTGGTCGCGTTGAAGTTGATGACCGGGGCGGCCGGCGAGGTGACGAGGGTGGCGCCGGTCTCGTCGGTCAGGGACACCGACCAGCGGTTGGCGACCGTCGTGTCCTTGGTGAACGTGGCGCTGATCTGGTGGGCCTTGCCCAGGGCGTCGTACATGGTGATCTGCGACTGGACGGCCGTCCCGCCCGCCGCGGCGCTGGACAGGTTGCCCCGGATGCCGCCCTCCCGGGAGGCCTTGGGCGGCATGACCTGGCCGTAGGGCACCGACAGGTCGCCGATGGCGCCGTTGGTGTCGACCGTGCCGTCGGCCCGGGCCGTCCAGCCCTGCAGCACCGCGCCGTCCGGCGTGACCAGCTTGCCGCTGCCGTCGAAGCTGAACGACCCGGCCCGGGTGTAGGTCTGCTCGTTGCCGGCCGAGGTCACGAAGAACCCGTCGCCGCTGATGAGGAAGTCGGTGGAGCGCCCGGTGTTCTGGGTCGAGCCCTGCCCGAAGTTGGTCGTGATGCCGGCGACCTTCACGCCGAGACCCACCTGGGCGGGGTTGGTGCCACCGCGCTCGGCGGTCGGGGCGCCGCCGTTGCTCAGCACCTGGGACAGGGTGTCCTCGAAGACGGTCTGGCTGCCCTTGAAGCCCACGGTGTTGACGTTGGCGATGTTGTTGCCGGTCACGTCGAGCTTGGTCTGGTGGGCGCGCAGGCCCGAGATCGCGGAGAACATGGATCGCAGCACGGGAGGGGCTCCTCGGGGTGGGGTCGGTCCTCGCGGGGGACCAGCGGCAGGGGGGAGTCGGTCGGGGTCGGTCGGGGTCAGTCGGAGGAGGGCAGGGCGACCTCGGTCAGCCGGCCGAGCGGGACGGTGACCCCGCCCACGACGGCCGCGGGTTCCTCGTCGCCGGCGAAGCGCACCGAGCTCACCGTGCCGGTCACCGTGGTGCCGTCCTCGGCGGTGTAGCTGACCGCGTGGCCGACCAGTGCTCCGGCGCTCAGTGAGCGCTGCAGGCTGAGCAACTCGGCGTTCTGGGTGGCCAGCTGCTCCAGCTTCTCGACCTGGGTGAACGTCGCGGTCTGCGCCATGAACTCGGTCGTGCTGCTGGGGTTGCTCGGGTCCTGGTAGCGCATCTGCGCGACCAGGAGCTTGAGGAACACGTCCTTGTCCATCTGGTCGGTGCGGGTCACCGACGTGGTCGCGGGCGTGGTGGGGATGCCCCCCGTCCCGCCGACGGGATCGGTCATGGTCGGTCGACTCCTCTCAGACCCGGACGTCCAGGCCGGACGCGGTGGTGGTGGCAGGGGGGCCGGCGACCGGCCGGCCGTCGCCCTCGGGGGTGCGCAGCCACGGGCGGCCGCGGCCGTCGGGCGAGCCCTGCTGGCCGGCCCGGTCGCCGCCGGGCTGCTGCTGGCCGGGAGTCCAGGCGGTGCCGGGGTCCCGGTCGACCGAGGCGTTGGTGCAGCTGAGACCGGCGTTCTGCAGGTCGCGGCGCAGGTCGGGCAGGGCGTCGAGCAGGGCGGCCCGGCCGGCCTCGGTCGCGCCGCGGAGGGCCAGGTCGACAGAGCCGTGGGTGAGGGTCACCTGCACCTCGACGGTGCCGAGGGTCTCCGGGGTGAGGACGACGGTCATCGTGTGCACGCCGTCGGGTCCGTTGCGGAGGACGGCGACGTGCGAGGCGACCTGCGTGCCCACCGGCGGGGACCCGGCGTCGGCCGCCGGGCCCACGCTCGGTGCGGCCGCGGCGACCGGGGCGGGTGCGGGCGCCGCGCCGGTGACCGGTGCGGCCGCCGGGGCGTCGTCCTCGACGGGTGAGGCGGGCGCCGCGGGGACCGGGGCCGGCGCAGCCGGCGCCTCGGCGGGCGCCGGCGCCGCGGGAGCGGCCGGCACGGGGAGCGGCTCCGCGCCGGCGTCGGG
Organism: Geodermatophilus sp. SYSU D01105; assembly: GCF_054050095.1. Taxonomy (NCBI): domain Bacteria; kingdom Bacillati; phylum Actinomycetota; class Actinomycetes; order Geodermatophilales; family Geodermatophilaceae; genus Geodermatophilus; species Geodermatophilus sp. SYSU D01105. The sequence continues at coordinate 220,683 of NZ_JBJGYR010000004.1, read as the reverse complement.
CGCGGCCGCGGCGACGACCACGAGACCGGGAACCGGGAGGGCGGCGGCACCCGCGGCGCCGGGACCCGCGGCGCCGGGACCCGCGGCGCCGGACGGCAGGACGTCCGTCGCTGCGGGGAGTCCCGCAGCGGGCACGGCGGTCGACGTCCCCGCTCCGCCGGGGAGCGCGGCGGCGCCCGTCGGGACACCGGACAGCACGGCGGCGTCGGAGGCGGTGCCCGGGACGGTGGCGCTTCCCGGCACCGAGCCCGCCGGGACGCCGCCGGGACCGGTCCCCGCACCGGCGGTCACGACCGCGCCCGCCACCGCGGGGACCCCGGAGGCCGGAGCCGCCTGCGCGGCGGGCACAGCGGGGCCCAGACCGGTCAGCAGCGCCCACAGCCCGGGCGGCATCCCGGCGGGGACCACGGGGGGCTCGGCCGGTGCCGGGTCGTCGGGATCGGGGGTCTGCGCCGCCGTCTCCGCCGGTGCGGCGTCCGGCTCACCGGCCGCGTCCTGCCCGCCGGCGCGCCCCTGGCCACCGGCGACCGCGTCGTCCAGGGCGGAGGCGAACCGCTCGCCCCCGCCGGGGGACCCCGCCGGTGCGGCGGCCGGGGCCGCGGGCGGGGGAGCCGCCATCACGGGTGAGGTCATCGGTAGGCCTCCGCCTTGCTGGTCACGGAACGGACGTAGTCCTGGGTCTCGGCGTAGGGCGGGATGCCGCCGTAGCGGCGCACCGTGCCCGGTCCGGCGTTGTAGGCGGCCAGGGCCAGGTCGGTGGAGCCGAACTGGTCGGTGAGCTGGCGGAGGTAGCGGGCGGCGCCGTCGACGGCCGACGCCGGGTCGAACGCATCGACGCCGAGCCCCTGCGCGGTCGCCGGCATGAACTGCATGAGCCCCTGGGCGCCGGCGGGGGAGACCGCCGAGGCGTCGAAGCCGGACTCCTGCGACGCGACCGCCGCCAGCAGCGCGGGGTCGACGCCGTGCCGGGCGCCGGCCGCGGAGAAGAGGTTCGCGTAGGGGACGCCGGCCAGGGAGCCGCTCGACGCGGTCGCGGCCGCCGTGGTCTGCGCGGGGAGCACGCGGCGGATGACGGCCGGGTCGCCGACCGACTGCACCTTCACCGTCTCGCCCTCCTGGGGCGCGGCGATCATCTCCCCGTCGCCGATGTAGATCCCGACGTGGTCGATGCCGGGCCGGGAGGAGTGGTCGAAGAAGACCAGGTCGCCGGGGCGGGCGTCGGCCAGCGAGGCGACCGCGGTGCCGGTGGTGGCCTGCTGCGCGCTGGTCCGGGGCAGGTCGACGCCGAGGTCGCCGTAGACCCGCTGGACGAGCCCGGAGCAGTCCAGCCCCTTCGCCGGGTCGGTCCCGCCCCAGAGGTAGGGGACGCCGAGGTGCTTCCGTGCCTCGGCGACGACGGCCTGCTCGGAGGCCGCCGACGCGGTGCCGGCAGCGGTCGGCGCCGTCGCCGCGGTGGCGGTGAGGCCGGCGGCGGTGGCGGCCGTCGTCCAGGCGGCGCTCGTCGACGTGCGGACGGGTGCCGCGAAGCGGGCCTGGATCTCGCTGATCCGGGCCTGCACCTGGGTCAGTCCGTCCACGGCCCCTCCTCGGCGGGGGCGCGGCGGCCGGAGCGGCCGGTCACGAGGTCGTCCACGGTCCTCTCCTCGGCAGCCTGCTCGGCCAGTCGCACCGTCTGCACGTGCCGTTCCCGCAACCGCTCCAGGCCCTTGGTCCGCTGGGCGGCCGCCGTCCAGGCGGCGCGCACCAGTTCGGCCTGCTCGGCGGAGGCGGTGGCCAGGGCGCGGGCGGACGCCGCGTCCTCCGCCGCCACCCGCGCCAGCACCATGGCGGCGCGGAACGCGCCGGGGGAGGTGGGACCCGCGGGCACGGCGGAGGACAGCGCCGCCTCGGCCTCGGTGGCCCGCCGGTCGGCCTCGGCCGCCGCGCGCGCTGCCTCGGCGGCCGCCAGGGCGGCGGTGCGCTCCTCGGTGCGGCGGAGCTCCAGGACCGGCTGCAGCCGGAACGCCGCCCGCTTCACGCCGGGCTCCCGGTCGTGGCTCTCACGCCGACCGGATGATGCGGTTCAGCCAGGCCCAGGCCTCGGCCGCCGGGGTCAGCTCGCCGGTGGACTGCTGGAGGAAGGACTCGATCGCCGGGGCCAGCTGCCGGGCCCGGTCGATGAGCGGGTCCGAGCCGGCCTGGTAGGCGCCGATCTCGATGAGCTCCTTGACGTCGCGCAGGGCGCCCATCAGCCGCCGGATCTCGCGGGCGTCGGCCATCTGCGCCGGCGGGACCACCGCCCCGGCGACCCGCGAGATCGACTCGAGGACGTCGATGGCCGGGAAGTGCCCCGCGGTGGCCAGCTTGCGGGTGAGCACGACGTGCCCGTCGAGGATGGAGCGGGCGGTGTCGGCGATCGGCTCGTTGTGGTCGTCGCCGTCGACGAGGACGGTGTAGAGCCCGGTGATCGACCCGGTGGCGGCCGTGCCGGCCTTCTCCAGCAGCCGCGGCATCATCGCGAACACGCTCGGCGGGTAGCCCCGGGTCGCCGGCGGCTCCCCGGCGGAGAGCCCGACCTCGCGCTGGGCCATCGCCGTCCGGGTGATGGAGTCCATGAGCAGCAGGACGTCGCGGCCCTGGTCGCGGAACCCCTCGGCGATGCGGGTGGCGACGAACGCGGCCTTGAGCCGCACCAGCGGGGGCTCGTCGGAGGTGGCGACCACGACGACGGTGCGCGCCATCCCCTCGGGCCCGAGGTTCTCCTCGAGGAACTCCTTGACCTCGCGGCCACGCTCGCCGATCAGGCCGATGACCCGCACGTCGGCGTCGGTGCCCCGGGTGATCTGGGCCAGCAGCGTGGACTTTCCCACGCCGGAGCCGGCGAAGATGCCCAGCCGCTGTCCCTTGCCGATCGGGACCATCGTGTCGAGGACCCGGACGCCGGAGGTGAGCGGCTCGGCCACCCGGCTGCGCGCGAGCGGGTGCGGGGTCTCGCTGGACAGGTCGACGAACTCCAGCCCGGCGTCCAGCGGCGGGCCCCCGTCCACCGGCCGGCCGAGGCCGTCGAGGACGCGGCCCAGCAGCGCCTCGCCGACCGGCACCTGCAGCGGCATGCCGGTGGCGCGCACCGGGGCGCCGGAGTGCACGCCCGACAGCTCGCCGAGCGGCATGCAGGTCAACCGGTCGCGGGTGACCGCGACGACCTCGCCGAGCAGCCCCCGGGGCCCCGGGTTGACCTCCACCAGGTCGCCGACGGCGGCGACGATGCCCTCCACCGCCAGGGTCAGGCCCATGGCACCGACGACCTGTCCGGTCAGCTCCGGGCGGGCTGCGGCCCGCGCGCGGTCGAGCAGTCCGACACTCACGGGGCGAGCACCGCCCGGACCCGCTGCAGCGCGGTGCCGAGCTGGGCGTCGACGCGGGAGGGGCCGGTCTCGGCGATCGCACCGGCCCGCTCCACCGCGACGTCGGCGACGACCCGGACGGTGTCGGGCAGCTCGGCCAGCGCCTCGGCGGGGATCTCCCGGAGGTCGTCGGGGTGCAGGCGGACGACGGTCGGCGCGTCGGCCGGGCACAGGGTCAGCGCCCGCCGGACGGCGTCGAGCGCGGGGGAGTCGGCGATCGCGAGCTCCCGGCAGAGGAGGTCCTCGACGAGGGTGAGCACGATGGAGATGACCGAGTCGCGGACGTCCTCGGCCACCGGCAGCGCGGCCTCCTCGAGCTGGGTGACCGCCGCGCCCAGTGCCGCGGTGGCCGAGACCAGCCGCCGCTCCCACCGGGCCTGCACCTCGGCGAGCCGCTCCTCGGCGGCGCGCTCGGCCTCGGCGACGACGCTCTCGGCGGCCAGCACACCCTCCGCGTGCCCGGCGGCGAAGCCCTCCCGGCGGGCGTGCTCGCGCAGCCGGGCCAGCTCCTCGGCGTAGACGTCACCGAGCCGGAACGAGCTCCGGTTGGCCGGCACCGGCATGTCCGCGGCCCGGCGGACCGTGGTCCGCCGCTCGCCGGTCGGCTGCACCGGGACCGCGCGCGTGTAGGGCGCCGGCTTGGCCGCCGTGTCCCCGCGCAGGAGCGCCGACTCCCGGGGCTGCCGGCGCCCCGACGCCGCAGGGACGCCCGGGGCCGCGGCCTCAGGCCGTGTCATCTGTCGTGACTCCGCGCGGCGGTCCGCTCCTCGCTCGTTCCTCGCTGCGATGCTCCCGCGGCTGTCGTCACGAGACGAAGTCATCGTCGCCACCGCGCGAGATCGTCAGGGCGCCCTGCTCCTCGAGGGTCCGGATGACGCCGACGACCTTGGCCTGGGCCTCCTCGACCGTCCGCGTGCGCACCGGGCCGAGCAGCTCGATCTCCTCCGCGAGGTTCTCCGCGGCGCGCTCGGAGAGGTTGCGGACCACCTTGTCGCGCACGTCGGGGCGCACGCCCTTGAGCGCGGTGGCCAGGTCGTTGGCCTCGACCTCGCGGAGCACCAGCTGCAGCGAGCGGTCGTCGATGGTGACGATGTCCTCGAACACGAACATCTGGGCCCGGACCTGCTCGGCGAGCTCGGGGTCGGTGCTGTCCAGCCACTCGAGGATCGACCGCTCGGTCGGGCGCGGCGAGCGGTTGATGATCTCCACGAGGGTCTCGACACCGCCGACCGTGCTCATGTCCTGGTGCGCGAGCAGCGAGCCCATGCGCCGGCCGAGCTCCTCCTCGACCAGCCGGACCATCTCCGGCGAGGTGCGGTCCATCGTCGCGATCCGGTGGGCGACCGCGGCCTGCTGCTCGGGGGCGAACCCGGAGAGCACCTCGGCGGACTGCGCCGCCGTCAGGTGGGCCAGCACCAGGGCGATGGTCTGCGGGTGCTCGTCCTTGAGGAAGGTGACCAGCTGGCGCACGTCGACGTTGCGCAGCGAGGCGAAGGGCACCTCGGTGTAGACGACGTTGAGCCGGGAGAGGATGCCGTCGGCCTTCTCCTCGCCCAGGCCCGCGGCGAGGATCTCGCGGGCGAAGTCCACGCCGCCGCGCCCCACGAACCGCTGCGCGCTCATGAGGTGGTGGAACTCCTCGAGGACGCCGTCGACGTCGTCGGCCTCCACCGTGCCGAGCTTCATCAGCTCGCGGGTGATCTGCTCGACCTCCCGCGGGCGCATCTTGGCCAGCAGCGCGCCGGCCTCGTCCTTGCTCAGCTGCGCGATGAAGACCGCCGCCTTGCGGACGCCGGGCATCTCCGGGCGCTGCCGCACCGCCGGCAGGACGGCGGTCTGGGCGGCGGCCGGCACCACGCCGGCCATCTGCTCCACACTGGCCAGCGTCATGCCTTGCTCCCACTCTCACTGAGCCACCCGCGGAGCATGGCCGCGACCTCGTCGGGCTTCTCGCTCACCATCGTGGCGATCTCGCCGCGCACCCGGGCCCGCTCGGCCGCCTCGAGCTCGGCCTGGGCGCTGTCGACCGGGATCTCGCGGGTGCTCTCGATGCGGATCCGGTCGAGCTCGGCCATCACGTCGTCGGGCAGCTCCAGCGGCTCATAGTCCTCCTCGGCGTCCTGCCGGCGGCGCGAGCGCAGCCAGACGACGAGCACGAGCAGGGCGATGCCCAGGGCGATGCCACCGGTCTTGATCATCGACCACATCTGCGCCTGCCGCTCGGCCTCCTGAGCGGCCTCGAGCTCGGCGGCGGCCTGGTCGGCGGCGGTCGTGTCGAAGGCCATGGAGGCGACGGTGATGTCGTCACCGCGCGCCGGGTCGAGACCGACGGCGTTGCCGATCAGGTCCTGGACCTGGTTCTGGTTGAGGTTGCCGGCGACCGCCTGGTCCATGACGACCGAGACGGTGAGCCGGTTGATGGCCCCCGGTGCGCCGGTGACCGTCTCGACGGTCTCCCCGACGGCGTTGTTCGAGGTGGTCGACTCCTTGTTGTAGGCCGAGTCGCCGTTCCCACCGGCGTCCGCGGTGTTCTCCGGGCCCAGCACGCCGCCGACGGTGGCGCCGCTGCCCGTGTACTCCTCGGTCGTCGTGCTCTCCGAGATCGGCGGGGTGCCGTCCTCGTAGGTGTAGGTCTTGGAGGTGGTGTCGCGCTGGTTCAGGTCGAGGTCGGCGCGCACCGACACCTGGGCGTTGCCGGGGCCGAGGACGCGGTCGAGGATGGTCTGCGCGTTGCCCGCCAGCCGCGCCTCGTACTCCTGCTCGAGCTGCGACCGCGCGTCGCCGGCGGCGGCCGTCACGCCCTGGCCGGGTGCCGAGAGCACCGCACCGGTCGAGTCCGCGACGGTGACCTGGTCGGCCTCCATGCCCTCGATGCTGGAGGAGACCAGGTTCGTCACCGCCTGGATCTGCTCGCCGCTGAGGGTGGTGCCGGGCGCGAGGTCGAGCAGCACCGAGGCGGTGGGCTCCTTCTCGTCGGAGACGAAGACCTCGTCCTCGGGCAGCGCCACGTGCACCACCGCGGACCGGACGCCCTCCAGCGCCTCCAGGGTCTTGGCCAGCTCCCCCTCCAGGGCGCGCTGGTAGGAGACCTGCTGCTGGAACTCGCTGGTGGTGATGCCCTGCTCCTCGAGCAGCGCGTACCCGGTGTCGGAACCGGCGGGCAGGCCCTTGCCGCTCATCGACAGCCGCAGGTCGTAGACCTGGTCGTTGGGGACCATGATCGTCCCGCCGCCGTCGGCGAGCTCGTAGGCGACGCCCGAGGCGTTGAGCTCGTCGACGATCGCCGAGGCGTCGGTCGAGGCCAGGTTGGAGAACAGTGGCGCCATCGTCGGTGCGGTGCTCCACCGGACGAAGAAGAACCCGCCGAGGAGCAGCCCGACGACCAGGAGGCCGATGACGACCTTCTGGCCGAGGCTGATCGTGGACAGCGTGGAGCGGATCCGCTCCAGCGGCCCGGCGAGGGCGGCAGGCATCAGACCGGCATCCTCATGATCTCGGTGAAGGCCTCAACCGCCTTGTTCTTGATGGTCACGACCATCTCGGTGGCGAGCTTCGCCTCGTTGGCGGCGATCATGTAGTCGTGCACGTCGCGCAGGTCGCCGGTGGCGGCCTGGACGGCGAGGTCGTTCGACGCGGACTGCGCTGACGCGACCTGGTCCAGCGCCGAGGTCAGGACGTCGGCGAAGCCGGAGCCGGAGACCGCGGACGTGCCGGCGGTCGGCTCGGAGATCGCGGCGACGTCGCCGATGACCGGGGTCGGCACGGTGGGGAACGAGATGCCCCCGATGGGCGAGGTCATGAGCCCTTCCCGAGCTGCAGGGCGGCCTGGTAGGCGTTCGTCGCCCGCTCCATGGTCGCGAGGTTCGCCTGGTAGCCGCGCTGGGCCATGATCAGGTTGGTCATCTGCTCACCGAGGTCGATGTCGGGGTACCTGACGTAGCCCTCGGCGTCGGCCAGCGGGTTGTCCGGCTCGTGCACCAGCCGGCCCTCGGCGCTGCCGAACTCGGCCCGGGCCACGCGCACGCCGCCCTCCCCGGAGCCGTAGTCGACGGCCTGCGCGACGATGAACCGCTCCTGGAAGGCGTCCTCGTCGGCGCTGGTCACCGTGTTGATGTTCGAGATGTTGTCCGAGACGGCGTCCAGCCACTTGCGGTGGGCGAGCAGGCCGGACCCGGCGACGTTGAGGCTGTCGAACACCGCGTCACGCCGTCCGCAGGGCCGTGCGCAGGACGCTGTACTTGCCGTCGAGCGCGTTGAGGGCCAGCTGGTAGCGCAGGCCGGTCTCGGTGGCGATGACCGTCTCGCTGTCGAGGTTCACGTTGTTCCCGTTCGTGTTCGTCGGCTCCAGCGAGCGGGCCACGGTGCCGCTCCCGACCGTCGGGGTCCGCCCGCTGCCGAGCTGGCTCTTCAGGCTGGACTCGAAGTCGACGCGGCCGGCCAGGAAGCCCGGGGTGTTGACGTTCGCGATGTTGTCCGCGGTGACGCGCTGCCGCCCGGCCAGCCCGCTCAGGGCGGCGTGCAGCGTCGTCATGGTGACGTCGCCGATCATCGGGCGACCACCACGTGGGCAGGGCAGCAGGGCACGATCGGCCTCCGGGTACGTCAGGAGACACTCGCGAGCGAGTGAGAGGGCCGCCGATCCGTGGCGAAGGTGGTGCTGTCCGTGCCCTCCCGTCATCGGCGTCCCCGGTGGCCGCCGTGACCGGGCGGCCACGACGCGAGTGACCGGAGTCGACGGACGGGGTGGACGGGGTGGATGTGACGACCGCGAGTGTGCGGCCCGGTACCCCGCGGAACGACCGAGCCCCCCCGTCGCGCCGGGTGGCGCCACGGGGGGCTCGGGGGAGTGCGGTCTCGGGGCTACAGGGCCCGGTCGATGAAGGAGGCCACGGGCCGGGGCGGCCCGTAGGACATGCGCGCGGCGACGTCGCGCTGCCGGCGGGACTGGATGATCCGCTCGACGAGCTCCTCGGCCACGGCCAGTTGGTGCTGGAGCAGGCGCGCGGCGCGTTCCCGCAGGTCCTGCGGGAGGGGCCCCAGCCCGGACGGCGGTACCCAGTCCTGGACCCGGCGGGCCCGCGCCGCGGCCGCCGCGGCGCCGTCCTCGGACGGCTCGGCGGAGGCCGGGTCGCCGGCGGTCAGCGTGGCCTCGGCGGCGAGGACCTCGCCCTCGAGCTCGTCCAGGACGGTGGCCCAGTCGGAGGGCTGCCCGTCCCGGCCGGCGGCCGAGGGGCGCGGGGTGGTCATGCCGGGGTCGCGGCCAGGGTGGCGGCGGCCTGCCGCCACGCGTCCCGGAGCGGCTCGACGACCTGCCGGCAGGACGCGACCCGGTTGCGGTCGCCCTTGACGGAGGCCTGCAGCATCTCGGTGATCAGCCACGTGTAGAGCGCAGCCAGGCGCGGTCCGCCCTCCCAGGCCTCGACGCGCAGGCTGCTGCGCAGCTCGAAGACGACGTCCTGCGCGTGCTTGAGCTGCTCCCCGGCCTCCTGGCGGTCGCCTGCGGCCAGGGCGCCCTCCGCGCGCTCGAGGTCGAGGGCCAGCCGGTCGTAGAGCATGACCAGCAGCTGCTGGGGGGAGGCAGTGGCGACGGAGTCACCCATGTACCGGGCGCGCAGCGCAGCGGCGGTGCTCATCAGTTCTCTCCTCGGGCTCGCGCGAGCGTCAGGTGGTCAGGGTCAGGACGACGAGGTGCTCGGCAGCGAGCCGAGCTGGGCGGACAGCCAGCTCCCCTGGCTCTTGAGCGTGGCCAGCGCCGTCTCCATGGCGGTGAACTGGGCGGTGAGGCTCGCACGGCGGATCTCCAGCCGGCGGTCCCAGGCCTCGACCTGGTCCTCGAGGTCGCCGGCCAGGGTGTCCTTGCTCTTGGCGAGCATGACCAGGGTGCCGGTGGTCGTGTCCGAGGCGGACTTGGCCAGCGCGGCGAGCTTGGCCGCCACACCGACCGGGGACGTGACGTTGTCCGCGGTGGTGGCCAGGTCGAGGTCCGGGCCGGCCGTCGTCGTGGTGGAGGTGAACATCCGCTGCACCACGGTGGGGTCGGCCGAGAGCTTGGCGACGAACGCCGTCTTGTCGAAGCTGTAGCGCCCGTCCCGGGTCAGCTGGAGGCCGACCTGCGCGGCCGACCCGTCCCCGCCGACGGCGTAGGACAGGACGTCGAGGACCTGCGTGGCCAGCTGCCGGAGCGCGCTGTCGCCCTTGAGGATCGCGGAGCTGCTGTCGGCGTCGGAGTAGGACGAGATGGCGCTGAGCAGGTCGTTGGCGGCGTTCACCAGCGTCTGGACCTTGGCGGCGACGGCGTCCGGGTCCTTGGTGACGTTGAGGGTGACGCCGGTCTCCGGCTTGCTGACCGTGATCGTCGTGCCGTCCACCAGGCCGGTGAAGCTGTTGGTCGCCGACGTCATGGTGTAGCCGGCGCCGGTGTCCCCGACGGAGATCTGGGCGTCGGAGGCCTGCGTGACCGTCGAGAAGCCGGTGCCGGAGAACTGCGAGGCCGCGCCGGTCTTGGTCGCGGAGATCTGGAGGCGGTACTCGGTGGGCGACGTGCGCACGGCCGTCGCGGCGAGCCCGAGGGTGGTGTCCGCGTTGATGGCGGCGGCGGCCTCGGCGAGGGTCGCGGTCCCGTTCCCGTCGCGGTCGAGGGAGATGGTCTTCGTCGCTCCGCCGACGGTGAGGGTGAGGCTGTTCGTGCCGTAGGCGACGTCCGACGCGCTCTTGTCGGCGGCGACCGACCACTTCTGGTCGCTGATCACCGCGTGGGCCTTGGCCACCTTGTCGACGGTGAAGGTGACCGAGCCGGTGGCCGCGGTGCTCGAGGTGACCGCGGAGGCGGTGGTGGAGGAGGTGGTGGCCTTGGCGGCGGTCCAGGCGGTGTCCTTGGTGAGCGCCTCGGCGGCCGTGCGGAGGGCGTCGAACCGGGTGTTGACCGCGCGGTAGGCGGTCGCCTGGGACTGCGTGCTCGACAGGCGCTGCTGGAGCAGGGTCTGCGGGTTGGCCTCGACCTGCATCAGCTGGTCGATGATCGAGGCGGTGTCCAGGCTGGACACCAGACCGCTGATGCTGATGCCTGCCAAGCCGGCTCCTGGGGGGTCTCGTCGGGACGGTGTGGGGAGACGCGGTGAGGGGGGAGGCCGGGGCCTCCCCCCTCACCGGGTGGTGTTAGCCGGGGATCAGCCCAGCAGTCGCAGGATGTTCTGCGACGCCGCGTTGGCCTGGGCCAGCATGGCGGTGCCGGCCTGGCTCAGGATCTGGGTCCGGGAGAAGTTGGTCATCTCCTGGGCCATGTCCGTGTCGCGGATCCGGGACTCCGACGCGGTCAGGTTCTCGGCCGTGACGCTGAGGTTCTTCACGGTGTGCTCGAACCGGTTCTGCAGCGCACCGAGGTCGGCGCGAGCGGTCGACACCTCCTTGATGGCGGCGTCGATGGTGCCGATGGCGCCGGAGGCCCCCGAGGCGGAGGTCAGGTCGACGCCGCTGACGCCGAGGTGGTTCTGACCGAAGCCCTCGTTGGCCACACCCGACTTGATGCTCACCGTGATGGTGTCGCCGGAGGCGTAGCCGACCTGGAAGGCCTTGCTGGAGAACGAGCCGTCGAGCAGGTTGACGTTGTTGAACGTCGTCTTGTTCGCGATCCGGTCCAGCTCCTCGCGCAGCGCGTCGGACTCCGCGTCGAGCGCCTTGCGGGAGTCGGCGTCGTTGCTGCCGTTGGACGCCTGGACGGCCAGGTCGCGCATGCGCTGCAGGATGGCGTGCGTCTCGGTGAGAGCACCCTCAGCGGTCTGCACGACGGAGATGCCGTCCTGCGTGTTGCGGATGGCGACCTTGAGGCCACCGATCTGCGAACGCAGGCCCTCGGAGATCGCCAGCCCGGCCGCGTCGTCGGCGGCACGGTTGATGCGGTAACCGGAGGACAGCTTCTCCAGGGACTTGCCCATCTGGTTGTCCGTGACGGACAGGTTGCGGTAGGCGTTGAGCGCCGCGATGTTGGTGTTGACGCTGAGACCCATGGTGTTCCTCCTTGGACGGTGGGTCGTACTGGTCCCGCTGGCATCCGTGCTGGCGGGTGGTGCGTCTGGGGTAACGGCGGCCTCCGGGGACTCCTTGAGCCGAAACCGGGGACTTTTCCGCGCGGGCTCCCCCGGAGGGGTCCCGTGCACCGGGGACGGCGGCCGCACCTGCGGGGACGGTGCGCGCGTGGCGACACCTGCCGAACCCCGGCGCCGACCTTGGGGGACATGTGGACGGCGCGGGTGCGCGCGGGTGACCGATGGGTCACCTAGCGTGGCCGGTTGCTCCGCCCGGCCCCTCCGTCGCCGCGGCGTACCGCCACCCCGGAAGGGACTCCCGACCATGAAGGTCCTGATCTCCTCGACCCACTTCGCCGGGTCGCTGTACTACCGCGCCACCGCGCCGGCCGAGGCCGTCAACGCCGCAGGCCTCGGCGTGGACGTCGAGGTGAGCTACGGGCTCGCCACCACGATGGACGGGCCGCCGGACGACCCGGACTCCTCGGTGGTGGCGGTCGACGCGCAGGGGGCCGACGTCGTCGTCCTGCAGCTGCCCAAGACCAAGGCGGCGCTGGAGATGCTGCGCCTGCTGCAGGCCCAGGGCGTCGCCGTCGTCGTCGAGATGGACGACCTGTTCACCGCCATCTCCTACGGCCACATGGGCTACGACGTCCTGATCCGCCACAACGTCGCCAAGTGGGCCGCCCTCTGCGCCCGCGAGGCCGACCTGGTCACCGTGACCAGCCCGGCGCTGCTGGAGGAGTACGCGGCGCACGGCCGCGGCGCGGTGGTCCCCAACGCCGTCCCGCGCCGGCTCGCCGAGCTGCCGCCGGCGTACGAGCGCGAGCCCGAGGTGGTCACCGTCGGCTGGACCGGCTCGGTGGCCAGCCACCCCTACGACCTGCAGGTCATGGAGTCCGGGCTGCAGCAGGGCCTGGACCGCACCCGGGGGCGCAGCCGGTTCATGGTCCTCGGCCAGGCGCTGGACGCGCAGAAGCGGCTGCACCTGCCCGAGCCGCCGCTGGAGGTCGAGTGGAAGCGCGAGGTCGAGGACTACGTCCAGGCCGTGGGTGAGCTGTTCGACGTGGGCCTCGCGCCGCTGCGGCTGGACCGCTTCAACGAGTGCAAGAGCTGGCTGAAGGTCATGGAGTACTCGGCTCGCGGGGTCTTCTCCATCCGGTCGCTCACGGCGGAGTACGAGCGGCTCGGCCTGGGCATGCGCGCCAAGCGACCCCGCGACTGGGCCGGCCACATCGCCCGAGCCGTCGAGGACGCCGACTTCCGGCGCGAGACCGCCGCGGCGGCCCGTGAGCGCGTCCTCGCCGGCCACCTGACCGAGCACACCGCCGAGCGGTGGGTGGCGGCGTGGCAGCGAGCGGCGGACAACCGGGCCCGGGCCGGGCGGCTGAGCGCCTGACCCCCGGGCCGCCGGAGCCGGCACCCCGGCGCCGGCGGCCGCCACGGAGACGACGACCGCCCGCGTCCTCCTGCAGGACGCGGGCGGTCGTCGTCTGCGCTGCCCTCAGGCGGGGCGGGCGGCGTCGCGTGCCACCGCTGTCCAGGGGTTGCGGTGGGCGGGTGCGTGCGCGGCCGAGCGTGCGGGGACCGCGGCGGCGTGCGACGCGGGCACGGGGGCCGCCGGCCGCGGGGAGGGGAGCGGCGGGGCGTTGCGGCCGGCCACCCGGTCGACGTACGAGCGCTGCTGGTTGCGGGCGCGCACGCCTCCGCCGGCGGCCACCGGGGTGCCCTCCCACAGCTCGCTCATCGCGGCGTGCAGCAGGGTCAGCGCGCGGGCGCGCATCTGCGAGACGCGGGAGAGGGTCACCCCCAGGTCGCTGGCGATGTCGGTGAGCGACTCCCCACCGAAGAAGTTCCGCTCGACCACCTCGTCGAGGCGATCGGGCAGGGCGCGGATCGCCTCGTGCAGGTAGCGGGTCCGCTCACCCCTCAGCACGGCGCGCTCCGGTGACTCGCCGGCGTCGGGCAGGTCCAGCGAGGACCCGTCCGGACCGGTGTCGGCGTCGATGCTGACCATGACCGCCCGGTGGACGTCGACCTGCAGGGACTCCAGCTCGCTGGTCGCCATGCCCAGGCTCGCGGCGAGCTCCTCGCGCGTCGGGGGGCGCCCGAGCTGCATGGCGAGGGCGTCGGCCGCGGCGTCCGTGCGGCGGGCCGCGGCCCGCACCGAGCGGCTGGCCCAGTCGCCCGAGCGCAGCTCGTCGAGGACCGCGCCCTGCAGCCGGGCCAGGGCGTAGGTGGCGAAGGACGCACCCGCCGACGGGTCGAACCGGCGCGCCACCTCGACCAGCGCCACCTTCGCGCAGGAGAGCAGGTCCTCCCGGCTGACGTGGCCCGGCAGCGAGATCCGGGACGCGACCGCGTTGACGGCGAACGCGGCGAGCGGCAGGTGCTCGGTCACGAGGGCGTCGACGTCCCGGGCGGGAACGTCGCGAGCCGGGAGGTCCCGGTCGGGGGCGGCGAGGGGCCGCGGGGCGGGGGGCCGCTCGACCGCCGGGGCGCGCGATGCTCTCACGTCCTCCTTCTCGGCAGCCCCGGGCCCGAGTGGGACCCCTTGTCGACAGGAATCCCTCCCGACTTGAGGACCTCGGCTTGAGGGGTCCCCCGGACGTGCCGATGGCAGTTCCTGAGAACCCGCTGGCGGCACCAGGGATCAGCCGGGCGGGGACCGATCGGGAAGGCGGTGAGGGCGTGGACCACCAGCACCTGTCGACGCTGCTCTGGCGGGAGCAGGAACTGCTCGACCTGCTGCTGTTCAAGGCGGAGGAGAAGCAGTACCTCATCGTCACGGGCAAGACCCGCTGGCTGGCGCGCATCGCCCACGAGATCGAGGTCGTCCTCGACCAGCTGCGCACCCTCGAGGTGGAGCGCGCGGCGACCACCGAGGTGCTCGCCGAGCGTCTCGGGGTGGGGGGCAATCCGTCACTGCGGAAGCTGGCCGAGTCGGCGCCGGCGCCGTGGAACGACCTGTACGCCAAGCACCACGAGGCGCTGCTGGTGCTCGTCACCGAGCTGCGGGGCCTCTCCGACGCCAACCGCGAGCTGATCGAGGGTGGCCTGGCCGCCATCGGCGACGCACTCCTGTCGGTCAAGGCCCCCTCGGCGGGGACCTACGGGGCCACGGGGCGCAGCGACGAGCGGGCGCACCGCGCGGTGACGCTGGACGGGGCCCTGTGAGCACCTTCAGCGGGCTCAACACCGCGACGACCGCGCTCTGGGCGGCCCAGCGCGGCCTGGACGTCACCGGCCAGAACATCGCCAACGTCAACACCGAGGGCTACTCGCGCCAGCGGGTCACCCTGCAGGCGATGGGTGGCACCGCCGTCCCGGCGATCCACTCGGTGGCCAGTCAGGTCGGCTCGGGGGTGAGCTCCGACGAGATCATCCGCATCCGGGACGCGTTCCTCGAGGGCCGGGCGCAGGTCGAGTCCGCGCGCACCGCTGGGCTCACGGTCTCCAGCGAGGCCCTCGCGCAGATCGAGGCGGCGTTCCGCGAGCCGGGGACCAGCGGCATCCAGAGCATGCTCGCCGACGTCTGGTCCGGCTTCAGCGACCTGGCCAACAAGCCGACCGAGCCGGCGGCGCGCAGCCAGGTCCTGGAGCGGCTCGACATCCTGGCCCGGGGCATCCGCACCACCAGCGCGACGCTCGACCAGCAGTGGACGCAGACCCGCGACAACCTGCAGGCGCTGGTGACCGAGGTGAACGCCACGTCCCGGTCGATCGCGGACCTGAACTCGGCCATCCGGTCGGCGAGCCAGGCGGGCCTGCCGGTGAACGAGCTCTCCGACCGGCGCGACCTGCTCGTGCAGTCCCTCGCCAAGCAGGTCGGCGGCACCTCGATCCCCGGCAAGGACGGGATGGTGGACGTCGTCGTCGGTGGCACCACCCTGGTCTCGGGGACCGACGTGCTCGGGATGGAGCTGGTCGGGGCGGACGAGCCCGGCGCCCTCGGGACGGACGGCGAGCCGCGGGTGCGGACCGTGCCCGGCGGGACCACCCTGACCCTCGGCGGCACCGGCGGGGGACAGGTCCAGGCCCTGACCACCACGATCCCCAAGTACCGCGAGAAGCTGGACGAGGTCGCGCAGGACCTGGCGCGCAGCCTCAACGGCGTGCAGACCACCGGCTACGACGCGAAGGGCGAGCTCGGTGAGCCGCTGTTCGGGAACGGTCCCGGGACGGGCGCCGTCGACCCCGCGACGGTGACGGCGGCCAACATCACGCTGCGCATCACCAAGCCCGAGCAGCTGGCTGCGGCGAGCATGTCCCCGGACGACCTGAAGTCGCCGACGGACACCTCCACCACCCCGGGCCCGATCTCGGCCGACGGCATCAACGCCGACCGGTTCTTCCAGCTCAGCCGGCAGCCCGACGGCGTGGACGCCGGCTACCGCGCGCTGGTCGTGGCACTCGGCGTCGAGTCCGCAGTCGCCGAGCGGGACCTCACGGTCCAGTCGGTGATCTCCACCCAGGTGGACGCGTCCCGCGAGTCGGTGTCGGGGGTCAACCTCGACGAGGAGATGACGAACATGCTCTCGTTCCAGCACGCCTACAGTGCCGCCGCCCGGATGGTGACGGCCATCGACGAGGCGCTGGACAAGCTCATCAACGGCACCGGCGTCGTGGGGCGGTGACCTGATGCGCATCACGCACCGCGCCGTCACGCAGACCGCTCTGCTGGGCCTGAACAGCAACCTGTCCGCGGTCGGCAAGCTGCAGCAGCAGCTCACCTCCGGCAAGCAGCTCAGTGCGCCGTCGGACTCGCCGACCGGGACCAACAAGGCGATGCAGGTCCGCCAGGACCAGAGCGCCGCGCTGCAGCACGCCCGCAACATCTCCGACGGGCGGACCCGGCTCGACGCGACCGACACCGCGCTGACCTCGGTCATCAGCCAGGTGCAGCGGGTCCGCAACCTCACCGTGCAGGGCATGAACACCGGCAACCTGTCCGAGACCTCCCGCGAGGCGATCAGCGTCGAGGTGGAGGCCCTGCGCGAGAGCCTGCTGGGCCTGGCCAACCAGACGATCGCCGGTCAGCCCATCTTCGGTGGGGTGACGACCGGGACCACCGCGTACGACCCGGACACCGGTGCCTACGTCGGCGTCGGCGGCGCCAACGGCGTCCCGGTGGTCGAGACGCGCCGACGGGTCTCCAACACCGAGGACGTCCGGATCGACGTGACCGGTCCCGAGGCCTTCGGCGACCCCGCTGCTGGTGACCTCTTCGCGGTCGTCAAGGACATCGCCGACCACGTCGTGGGCGACCCCGACGCGCTGACGGCGGACCTCGGCAGGCTCGACGTCGCGCTCACCCGGCTTTACAGCGCCACCTCCGCGGTCGGTGCCCGGTCGGCACGCCTCGAGGCCGCCACCCAGGTCAACGCCGATCTGCAGCTCACCCTGAAGTCGCAGCTCACCGAGGTCGAGGACATCGACATGGCGAAGACGATCATGGAGCTGAGCCAACAGCAGGTCGGGTACCAGGCGGCGCTGCAGGCCACCGCCAAGGTCATCCAGCCCACGCTCGTGGACTTCCTGCGATGACGCTGTCGGCCGTCGCGACGCTGCCCCTGCTGTCGCTCACCGAGGCGCTGCCCGGGTTCCCCGGCCACCGGGACTACGTGCTCGTCACCGCCGACGGCGACGGCCGGCTCTTCTGGCTCCAGTCGATGGCGCCCGAGGGGCCGCGGTTCCTGGCCGTGGACCCGGGCCGGTACTTCCCGGACTACGCGCCGGTGCTGCCGCGCCCGGTCTGCGCCGACCTGGAGCTCGAGGACCCCGTGGAGGCGCGGGTGTACTGCCTGCTCACCGTGCCGCCGGAGGGGCCGGCCGCGGCGACGGCGAACCTGCGCGCGCCGATCGTGGTGAACCCGGCGAACTGGCGGGCCGCGCAGGTCGTCCTCCCGGACCCCGCACATCCCATCCGGCGTCCCCTGCGCCGATAACTGATCCGGGCGGCTCCTCGGGGAACCGCCCAGCCACGGACGGCCACCACACCCACGGAGGGGTACAGATGCTCACTCTCACCCGCAGCGTCGGCGAGACCATCCGCATCGGCGACGACATCGAGGTCCACGTCGTCGAGGTCCGGGGCGGCACTGTCCGCCTGGGCTTCAAGGCGCCTCGCGAGGTGACCATCCACCGCGAGGAGGTCTACCGGCAGATCGCCGAGGCCAACCTCCTCGCGGCGCAGGTCACCGCCGACACCCTGGGCGCGCTGGCCGCCTTCGCCCCCGCGGCGGCCCCCGCGCCGGAGCCGGCCCCGGCCGGCGAGGGACCCGCAGGTCACGAGCCGGTCACGGAGGACGCCGCCGGCTGAGCAGAACTGACCGGGATCCGCCCCCTCGGGCTTGGCGGATCCTGCCGACGACCTCACCCGCGCTCCTGAGTGCGGCCACGACACGGGCAAGACCTGCCGAAGAGATGCCCTGACAACTGCGCACGGCACAGCGAGTGTTGTGCCGTTCCCGCGTCCTGGATGCGCGAGAGTTGCCCCAAGCACGTCACAGGGGGCAATCACCATGCAACACAGCGCAGTCAACGGGTCCGGCGCCGACGTCGCGACGCCGGAGGGCCTCGGCCTCGAGGCCGACACCGTGGTCGTGCACGTCCAGTTGCGGCCGCGGCGCGGTTCGACGCGGCGCTGCCTGGCCGTGCTGGCCGAGCTGGCCGGCGAGCACCCCTCGGTGTCGTTCTCGCTGACCGGGCTGAGCAAGGACGACCGGGTCGTGCGGGTGACCGTCGGCGTGGAGCTCGGCCCGCGGGCGGCGGTCGCCCGGTTCTCCCCGCAGGCGCAGGCCGCCTACGCCTTCGTCAGCGCGCTGTTCACGACGCTCTACGACCACATGCCGGTCTACACGGTCGAGCCCGGCGAGGCCGAGCGCGTCGCCGCGGCCGACCTCATGGCCCGGCTGGACGCGGGCGCTGTCGACGACTCCGTCGTCCCCGTGCCCCGGCAGTCGTCCCCGGCCGAGCAGATCCCCGCCTGACCACGGCCCCCTGCCCCCGCCACTCGCACGCTCGCGGCGGGGCCTCGCAGGGGGCCGCCCGTCCCCCGCGCCGGCGGACGGGGCCGGGCCCCGCACGGGGCCGCCGTCTGTCTTCCCCGCAGCCGCCCAGGAGTCCCGGTGAACCACCGCAGCACCCCCATCGACGTCCCCGCCGACCCGAGCGGCACGCGGAACCGCGCCCCGCTGGTGTTCGGCGGCATCCCCGAGGCCGAGGGCTGGGCGCTCGCGCCGATCACCCCCCGCGACCGGGTGCACTTCCGGGTCGACCGGGAGCTGCCCCTCGACGACTTCCGCCGCGAGCTCCCCGACGGCGTGACGGTCAGCTTCGACGAGGGTGAGGGCCTGTACCGGGTGGACGGCGCCTGCGGAACGGCGCAGGTGCTGGCCGACTGGGTGCGCGCCTGGTGCGCCGGGCGCGGGTACACCACGGTGGGGCTGCGCGCGGAGACCGACGTCCGCCGGCGGGCGCCGCGGGACCTGCCGCCGGCCTACCTCGACGCGCTGTGCCGGCACTACCTGCCGGTCAGCCTCAAGCGGCTGCAGCGCAACATGAGCACGATCCGGCTGCACCTGCCCGACCCCGACGACCTCACCCAGCAGGTGAGCGAGTGGATCCTCAAGGCGGTCGGGCAGTACGACGAGACCAAGGGCGTGCCCTTCGGCGCGTTCCTGGCCACCCAGCTGTCCAAGTGGGTGCACGACCTGGGCCGCAACGCCCACGGCCGGACCGCCGCGGACACGGAGAACAAGCAGCAGAAGGCGATCGCGGCCTTCGTCAACGAGCACCAGCGCAAGCCCACCGAGAAGGAACTGGCCGCCTACATGGGCCAGAGCGTCGCCACGCTGCGGCGCAACTCCCAGACGGTGGCGACGCTCAACGGGCTGCGCAACCTGCAGTCCCTCGACGGCGGCCCGGACGCCACGGAGATCATGCTGCCGGACACCGCCGAGGCGCCCGACGAGATCATGGGGGAGGCGGAGCAGACGCTGCTGTCGCACGCGCTGACCGCCGCCTGCGCGCCCGACCCCACTGCGCGGCCCGACCAGCGGGCGGGCCAGCCCAACGTGCTGGGGTGGGCGACGTGGTACCTCACCACGTGGGGTGGCCGCACGAAGACGCAGCTGTCGGCCGACCTCGGGACCTCGGTGCGCAACATGAACGTGCACGCCGACCGGGTGGAGCGGGCGCTCAAGCAGCGGTTGGCCGAGCTCGCGGACTGACTCGTTCCGTCAGCCGGAAATGGCCGGGACACGGGTCGATTGCGGGCCGGGCCTGCCGATATCTCCTCCGTGAGCAACCGCACGGGGAACCGCCGGAGCAGCGGGACCGTGCCGGGTCGGGACGGCGCCCGGTGAGCGCCCTCGCCGCTGGGGAGCCGATGCCCGACGTCCTCGTGCCGCGCTGGCTGACCGGCGCCGACCGGGAGCAGCTCGCCGAGGTCGTGCGCCGGGCGCTGGCGGACGCCGGCGTGCACCCGGTGGCCGCGATCCACCTGTCCGACGTGCTGACCGAGCTGCACGTCGCCGCCGCGCGGGACGCGGTGTGGCCGGCTCCGGCCGCCCGCGTGCGCCGGGTCACTGGCTGGGCCGCCGACGTGCTGCCCGTGCGGCTGTCGGCCCAGGAGCTGGCCAGCGTGCTCGAGCTGCCGGGGCTCCCCGCGCGGCTGCGGACCGCGCTCGACCGGGGGCGCGCGTGACCCCCGGCTCCACGAGCCGGTCCGGGCTGCTGTCTCGACTGCGGCCGGCGCCGGTGACCGTCCCGGACCTGCGCCGGGCCGCCGACGAGGTGATCCCGGCGCTGGCCACCGCATCCCTGCGCCTGGCCCTCGTCGAGGACCGCGTCGACGGGCCGCTGCTCGTCGTCGAGGAGGCCGAACGGCGGCTGCGCGTGCCGCTGCGGGACCTCGCCGAGGACATGACCGACGCCCGTGTCGGGAGCGGACCCGAGGCGGTCGCGGCCGCGCTCGTCGCCTGGGTCGACGCCCGCCCGGTGCCCGACGCCCTCGCCGCGGAGGCGGGGGTCGCCGTCCTGGACTGGACCGACTCCAGGCAGACCGCGGTCGGCTGGCGCGTCGTCGTCCGGCGCGGCCGGTCGGCGCTGCCCTGGGCGCCCTCGCCCGGTGCCGATCGGCGGACCGTCGAGGCCGTGCGCCACGCGGCGGCCGGTCGCGCCGCAGTCGTCGGGGGTGTGCTGCGCGTCGAGGGCCCGGTCGCGCTGTGGTCGCACCCCGAGGTGCCGCTGCTCGCCTCCGCCGTCCTGGGGACGCCGGAGCGCCTGCTGGACCGCATCGCGGCGGCGGGCCTCGCGGTGGACGACGTCCACGTCGTCGTGACGCCCGGCTCGCCGGTCGCCTGTGCCGGGGCCGGCGTCGCCGCCCGGCTGGCCGGGGAGACCGGCGAGGCGTGCGTGCGGCTGCCCTGGCGGCAGCTCGCCCACCTGCGCTGGACCTGAGCGGGACCCCCGCGGCTCCCGCCCCGGGTGCCGGCCCCCTGATCCCCGACCGGCGAGCGATGGGCTGCGCTCAGGCGAGGTTGCCGAACTCCCAGTGCCAGGGCTCGGGCTTCTCGCCGCCCGGCCGCGCCCAGTCCGGCTGCACGAAGCCGAAGCGGCCGGCGTGCGCGGCCATCCACGCCGACTGGGGCGTCCCGGCGACGTTGATGCCGCCGCACAGGTCGACCGCCAGGGCCCAGCCGTGGTTGGACGTCCCGGGCACCGCCGCCAGCTGCGGCTTGGTGCGGAACGCGGTCACCTGGCCGGCGAGGGAACGGTAGCTGTCGGTGATGCACAGCGGGCGGTCGAAGGCGGCCGCGAAGGCCTCGGCCATCGCCGCGTAGCCGGCAGCGGCGTCGCAGCGGAGCGCGTGGCCCCGGGCGATGGAGCACAGGGCGCCCGTCGGGATGCCCCCGTTGGTCCAGCCGCCCCACGCCGGGCTCACCCCGCCCACCGCCGTGGGCGCGCCGCAGGCGGCGCGTCCCGCGGTGCCGGCAGGCAGGAGGCCGTTGGGCTCCGCGGGCGCCGGGAGGGTCACCCGCACGGCGCCCGCCGCGTCGGACACCGTCCGGACGGCGACCTGGTAGCCGGCCCCCGAGGCCGTGACGACCTGGCCCTCGCCGAGGGAGATCCCGACGTCGGTGCCGCCGTCGGCGAAGACGAGGTCGCCCACCTGCAGCTGTGACAGCGGGACGGCCGCGCCGCCGGCCCACTGGTCGGCCGGCCACGTCGGCAGCGCGTACCCGGCGAGCAGCCACGCGCCGGAGGCCAGCCCGCCGCAGTCGTAGGCGTCGGGACCGCTGCGTCCGGGCACGTAGGGCTTGCCGAGCTGGGCCAACGCGCTGCTGACCGCCGCGATCGTCTCCGCGGGCAGCACGGTCACCGGCCGGTTGCCGACGACCGCCCAGGCCACCCCGGGCACCACCTGGCCGGAGCCGTCCCGGGTGGGGGAGAGCCCTGCCGGGAGCGACGCCGGGTCGGCGAGTGCGGCCGCGGACGGCGGCTCGATCCCGGCGCCGGACAGCTGCACGAGGTAGTCCTGCCACCGCTGCAGCGCCTGCCGGTTGGTCTCCTGCTGCGCCGCGACCGCGGGTCCGGCGCCCAGGCCCGCCAGACGGGCGGCCACGTCGGGGCGCAGTCCGGCCGCGGAGGTCCGGACCTCGTCGAGGACGGCAGCGGCCTGCCGCGAGACGGCGGCGACGGCGGCCTCCGCGGTGGCCACCCGGTCCGCGGCGACGGCGACGTCGGCCGCGGCGCGGTCGGCCCGCGCCACGGAGGTCTCCAGGTCCCGCTGCCCGAGCTCGGCCAGGCCCTGCGCGTACAGGACGTCCGAGGTGGTCGAGGCCTCCTGCACGCTCAGCTCGAGCAGCGGGGCCCGCTCCTCGGCCGTCGTCCGGTAGAGCGCGGCGGCGCGTCCGCCGACCGCCTGCCGGGCCGCGGCGAGGCGCTCCCCGGCGGCGCGCTCGGCCTCCCGCGCGTGCTGCAGCGCGGCCTGCCGGTCGGCCAGGAGCCGCTCCAGGCTCCGGTAGCGGGCGGCGCTGTCGAGCATCGAGCTTCGCGCGGCCAGGGCGAGGCCCGCGGTGTCGGTGGGTTCGGCCGCGGTGCCGGCCTGCTGGGCGCCCGGTGCGAGGACGCCGGCCAGCACGGGCAGGACGAGCCCGAGGGCGGTGAGGGACAGGCGCACCGACCAGCGACGCCGGTCGACCGGGGGCCGGGGGCGGCGGGTCTTCCTGCCGGCTGCCGTCCGGCGGCGCGGCTGTGTGCCCGGACGCCGACGCGCCGGGCGGGGCTCGGGGGTGATCGTCCCGGGACCGGTGCCGGCGGCGCGCGCGGCGAGGACCGCCCGGAGCGCGGCGGCCTCCTGGGCGGTCAGCGGGGGCCGGGTCGTCGTGCCGACCGGGGGTGCGGACCGGCGGGAGGCCGTGGTCCGGGGCCGGGCGGTGCCCTGGCCGCGGGCGGCGGTGGTGCGGGCGCGGCCGGCGGACGGGGGAGGAGCCGCGGCCGCGGACGCCTGCCGGAGGGCGGCCTGGCGCAGCGCGGCCTGGCGGAGGGCGGCCTCCCGGGTCGTGCCCGCCCGGGGCGCCGTCGTGCGTGGTGCAGGCACTGCGGGTCCCCCGGCGGTCTCGTCGTACGTGGCCACGAGCGCCGCGGAGTGCGGAGCTCGTGGCCGTCGTATCGACGGGCCGGGCGGGCGACCGGAGGGGGCCGGGGGACGGCGTCACCCCTCCGGGGGAGGGTGGACCGCGGGTGGCACCCGATCGGTGTACGGGTCAGCGGTCGCCGTCGGTGCGGTCTCCCGGGGGCCACCACGCCCCGTGGCGGTGTTCGAGGGGGATCCGGAGCTGTCCGCCGTCCTCGGTGGAGACCACGAGCTCGACCGAGGCCACCCGGCGGTCGGTGCCGTCGACGTGGACCACCGCACCGGTCGCCAACGGCACGGGCGGGAGGACCAGGTCGTCGTCGGACGAGGACTCGGCCATCGATCTCCTTCCCGGGAGGGCGACGGGCCGCCGGGGCGGCCCGTGGTGGGGACGGCGCCGCCCATGCTGGCAGAGCGGCGCCGACAGACGCCGAGGTCCCGTCGTCCGGGCGGACGACGGGACCTCGGTGGGTCCTCGCTCAGCGGTCGGCGATCTCCACGAACGCCCGCTCCTTCTCCCCGGTGTAGACCTGCCGGGGCCGGCCGATCTTGGTCGCCGGGTCGGCGATCATCTCGCGCCACTGGGCGATCCAGCCGGGCAGCCGGCCCAGCGCGAACAGCACGGTGAACATCCGGGTCGGGAAGCCCATCGCCCGGTAGATCAGCCCGGTGTAGAAGTCGACGTTCGGGTAGAGCTTGCGCTGGATGAAGTAGTCGTCGCTGAGCGCGATCTCCTCCAGCCGCCCCGCGAGGTCGAGCAGCTCGTTGTTGCCGCCGAGCTTGGCCAGCACGGTGTCGGCGGTCTTCTTGATGATCGCCGCGCGCGGGTCGTAGTTCTTGTAGACCCGGTGCCCGAAGCCCATGAGCTTGACGCCGGGCTCCTTGTCCTTGACCCGCGCGACGAAGCGGTCCACGTCCCCGCCGTCGCGCTGGATGGCCTCGAGCATCTCCAGCACCGACTGGTTGGCGCCGCCGTGCAGGGGGCCGAACAGCGCGTTGATGCCGGCCGACACCGACGCGAACAGGTTGGCCTGCGAGGAGCCGACCAGCCGGACGGTCGAGGTCGAGCAGTTCTGCTCGTGGTCGGCGTGCAGCACGAAGAGCATGTCCAGCGCCGCGGCGATCTCCGGGTCGACCTCGTAGGGCTCCGCGGGGAACCCGAAGGTCATCCGGAGGAAGTTCTCCACCAGGCCCAGGGAGTTGTCCGGGTAGAGGAACGGCTGGCCGACCGACTTCTTGTACGCGTAGGCGGCGATCGTCGGCAGCTTGGCCAGCAGGCGCAGCGTGGAGATCTCGACCTGCTCGGCGTCGAACGGGTCCAGGGAGTCCTGGTAGAAGGTCGACAGGGCGCTGACCGCCGAGGAGAGCACCGGCATCGGGTGGGCGTCCCGCGGGAACCCCTTGAAGAACTGCTTGAGGTCCTCGTGCAGCAGCGTGTGCCGCCGCAGCCGCGAGTCGAAGTCGGCCAGCTGGTCGGCCGTGGGCAGCTCGCCGTAGATCAGCAGGTAGCTGACCTCGACGAAGCTGGCCTTCTCGGCGAGCTGGTCGATCGGGTAGCCGCGGTAGCGCAGGATGCCGGCGTCGCCGTCGATGTAGGTGATGGCCGACGTGCAGGACGCGGTGTTGACGAAGCCGATGTCGAGGGCGACCGTGCCGGTCGTCGACAGCAGCTTGCCTGTGTCGATTCCGTCGGCCCCCTCCGTGGCCGGGACCACGCGCAGGGGCAGTTCTCCACCGGGATAGCGCAGGGATACGTCGGCGGTGCCGGCGGGTGCGCTCGCTGTCTCGCTCATCAACCCCGGACGCTACTGCCTGTGGCGCACGTTCGGGCGGCGGGGGGCGGGGCAATGCCTGCGGTGTCTCCCCGCGTGGGCGGGCGGTGCGGGTCGTAGGTCAGACGTCCGGCGACGCGGCGAGGCCTCGAGCGAGCTGGAACTCGTCGTAGTCCCGGTAGTAGTCCGCCTCGTCGTACGTGAGCGAGGCCAGCACCAGGCTCACGCTGCCGCTGGAGAAGTTCTCCAGGTGCGTCCAGATCATGCTGGGCACGTAGAGCCCGTAGTAGGAGCGGTTGAGCGAGAACCGCTCGTGCTCACTGCCGTTGTCGACGATGACATCGAAGCTGCCGTTCGCCGCGATGATGAGCTGCTCGAGCTCTCGGTGCGCGTGGCCGCCGCGCGACTCGCCACCAGGGACGTCGTAGAGGTAGAACACCCGCTGGACGGCGAACGGCACGTGCGTCCCGCCCTCGATGAAGGTCAAGTTGCCCCGGGGGTCGACGATCCGGGGCAGCTCGACGATCCGGCAGCCGAGGGCCTCGCCCCCCTCCGGCCAGCCCTTGTCCGCGGCGCGGCGTCCCCACGGGTTCCGCCGTCGGTCAGGGAGGCTCTCCGGCGTCTCGACTGGCATGCCCTCAGCAAACAGGATCCGCGTGGGGCCGCAGGTGAGGTGCACGGTGAGTCGTGGTGTCAGGCGGCCCGACGGACGGCGGAGCAGACCTGGTCGACCTCCGCGTCGGTCAGGTACGCGAAGCAGGGCAGGCTGATCACCTCGGCGCACGCCCGCTCGGCCTCCTCCGCGCCCGTGGACCCCGGCCGGGCAGCGAGACCCGGCTGGAGGTGGTCTGGCACCGGGTAGTGGACTGCGGTGGCGACGCCGAGCTCGGCCAGCCGGCGCGCGAGTCCGTCCCGGTCTGAGCACCGTCCGACGGCGAGGTGCCCGACGTCGCCGTCAGCCGGTCCGGGGAACTCCAACCCCGTCCCCTCTGCCGCCGTGGCGTAGGCGGCCAGGATGTCCCGACGGCGGGCGTTCCAGGCGTCGACGTGCGGGAGCTTGACCCGTAGGACAGCCGCCTGGAGCTCGTCGAGGCGGGAGTTGCGCCCGCCCGGATCACGAGCCAGGTAGCGCTCCGACCAGCCGTACTGGCGCAGCGACCTCACCCGCGCGGCCAGCTCGGGCGACCGGCAACTGAGCGCCCCGCCGTCACCGGCCGCCCCGAGGTTCTTGGTCGGGTAGAAGCTGAACGTCCCGACGTCACCGAGGCTGCCGCACCGCCCGGCGGTCGTGCCCGCCCCGATGGCCTGGGCGCAGTCCTCGACGATGGCGACATGCGCGGGCAGGGCGGCGCGCAGCGCCGGGACATCGGCCACCCGCCCGTAGAGATGGGTGACGACGACCGCTGCCGTGCGTTCCGAGCAGGCGGCCGCCGCGCTGGCGGGCTCGAGCAGCAGCGTGCGGGGGTCGACGTCGGCGACGACGACCCGCGCGCCGATCGCCCGTGCCGCCGCGGCCGCGTATCCGCCGGCGTTGCCGGTGCTCACCACCTCGTGGGCCGCGGTCGTGCCCACGGCGCGCAGCGCGATCTCCAGCGCGTCGGTGCCGTTGCCGACGCCGATCACGTGGGGAACGCCGAGGAAGTCGGCCAGCTCCCGCTCGAAGCAGGCGTGCTCGTCGCCGTGTACCAGGTGGCCGGAGCGGAGTGTGGCGAGTACCGCCGCTTCCAGCTCGCGTTGTAGTGCGCGGTACTCGCGGGCGGTCTCGTTGAAGGGGACGGGCATCTCTCGAGGACCTCACAAGGCGGGGAGCGGAGCCGCGGGCACGGTCCCATGAAGCTACTGCCGGTCCGGACGGGGCTGCTGCGGCTGCTGTGGCTGCGCGCGTCGTCACAGGACCGGACCTCCGTGGCTCCGGAGGGGTCCTCTACTACCGTCCGCACGCGCACCGCTTGTGTCCCGGCGGCCTCCCGTCCGAGTGCGACCGGTGGGCACTGCGCACTGCACTCCCCTCGTCCTGCTGACCGCAGCGGCCTGTGCGATGCGCCCCAGCGACGATGATGGAGCCGAACGTATGCAGGGCGTGACGACCGCCGACCCCCGTCTGCAGGACAACCGGAGGGCCTACGAACAGGTCGTGGACGCGGTCCGCAGCCACGCACGGCGTGGAGACGTCGAACAGGTCCTCCGCACCGCCGCGGTTGCCGCGGCGTTCGCCTACAACGCGCCGACCGGCGCTCTCAGCGATCCCGACCTGGAACGGCTGGTCCGGGACGCCGTCCGCGGCGACGGAGCCGTTCGGGTCGACCGGGGCCGAGGGAACGGCAGGGTCCTCCACGTGCTGTCCGAGGGGTACGCAGTCGGGGGGCACACCCGACTGGTCTGGCGCTGGATGGAGCGTGACCCGCGCCCGGCCGACGTCGTGCTCACGATGCAGCACGCTCCGGTGCCGGGGAGCCTGCGCGCGGCCGCTGAACGCGCCGGTGGGCGCATCTACGACCTGCGGGAGGGATTCCCGGCCCTGGCCGCGCGCGCGGAGGTGCTGCGGGGCCTCATGGCCGGAGCCGGCACAGTCGTGTTCCACGTCCACCCCTACGACACGGTGGCCCTGGCAGCGGCGTCCCTCCCCGGGCCCCGTCCGCCGATCGTCCACGAGAACCACGCCGACCACACGTTCTGGCTCGGCCTGGGCTCGGCCGACCTCGTGGTGGAGAACCGGGCCGCCGGTCGCCGGGTCAGCCGTGAGCTGCGGGGTGTGCCGGAGCACCGGCTTGCGGTGCTGCCGCTGCCCGTCCAGCCCGTGGGAGCCACTGCCTCACGCAAGAGCATCCGGGCGCAGTTCCGCCTGCGCCCGGGTCAGGTCGCCGCGATCTCCGTCGCGACCGCGATGAAGATGGCGCCGATCTGGGGACGGGGCTTCGACGAGCTGCTCGCTGGCGTGCTGAGCGAGATCCCGCAGTTGGCGATCGTCCTGGCCGGCCCGACAGCGGACGGCCCCTGGCAGCGACTGCAGTCCGGCTTTCCCGGGCGGGTGTTCCCGCTGGGGCTCGTGGAGGGCGTGGAGGGCGGTCTCTACCCCGGCATGGACCTGTACCTGGACTCCTTCCCCTGCGCCAGCGGCACCTCGATCCTCGAGGCCGCGGTCGCCGGCCTGCCCCCGGTCAGCCTGCAGCTGCACCAGGGCTACGCCGAGGTCTTCCACGCCAACGCGCCGGGGCTCGCGGAGACCGGCTACGCCCAGACCAGCGAGGACGCGTACGTGGCGGCGCTGCGCGCCCTCGTGGAGGACCCCCAGCTGCGCCGGGACCGGGGGGAGCGCGCCCGGTCGGAGGTCTTGGCAGCCCATTCCGGGCCAGCCTGGAACGCCGCCCTGGAGCAGGTCTACCGGCAGGCCCACGAGGTCCCCGCGGCCGATCTCGACGAGTTCACGGAGCCGGGACACGACAACGGCTACGGCAGCACGTTGCTCCCCTTCACCCTGGGCCGAGGTGTGGCGCCCGAGCCGGCCGCCTTCGGCCGTGCCCTGGGCCAGCAGATGGACGACCGCCTGCGCTGTGACCTCTTCGTGGCGGCCCAGGACCGTAGCGAGCGCCGGTTGTCGGTCCGAGTCGCCCGTGGCTGGGAAGACCATGCGGCCTGGACCATGCGGCTCGTGCAACTGGCCCACGTCCACCCGGGACTCACGGTGAGCCTCCCGCTGGTGGCCGACGACGACGGGTCGGGAGCCCGGAGCGTGCAGGTCCTGGGGCCGCTCCTCGCCGCGATCGGCCTGACCACCGACGACTGCGGGGACCTCAACCTGGACCCGGGGTGGCCTCGGTTCACCGGGCCCGCCCTCGCGGCGGAGCTGTCCCCGGAGCTCTCGGTGCTGGAGCAACTCGAGCTGATCCTGGGCTCGCCGCTGTGGGACGACGCCCCGCGCGGCCGGGGCTAGACGCCTCCCGGGCGCGGACCATCCGGTACGCGCCGGTGATGGGTCAGCGGGCCGCGGAGGACCTGCGCAGCAGCTCCGCGGCCCGCTCGGCCATGCCGTACAGCAGGGGACCCGACGTCGTCCACAGCTCTGAGGTCATGTGGCCCTCCACGGCGTCGTGGACCTCGTCGCTGATGCGGGCGTACGCCGGGAGGACCCGGCTCATCGCGACGCCGTACCGCTCGTGGAAGGCGACGACCGGGCGGTTGCCGGTGAGGACCCGCAGGACCAGCGACTCCAGGCCCAAGACGGTGAAGGCCGTCTCGTACACCATCCAGACGCTTGCCGCAGCGGCCAGGGAGCCCGGCCGGAGGACCCAGCGGCCCCACTCGCCGTGGTCGCCTCGGACGTCATAGATGCCGACGAAGCCCTCGGTGGAGCCGTCGGAGACACGCTCGACGGTCCAGTAGTAGTCGCCGTCCCGTTCGAAGTAGGCCTCGAGCCATCGAGTCTGGGCCTCCACCGATGACGCCGTCGCGTGGATGAAGCGGGAGAGCACCGGGTCGCTGCGCAGCCGCAGGATCTCCGCGGCGTCGTCCAGTCCCACCGGCCTCAGGCGGAACGCCGGCCCGTCGAGGTGGACGTCATGCCGCAAGGTGTCGCTCCGCCGCCGCCACGATCGCGGCCGACCCGTCGAGCGCGGCCATCTCCTCCTCCGAGAAGGTGACGCCGAGGTCCTCTTCGACCGCGTAGATAATCTCGATGTGGCTCAGCGAGTCCCACTCGGGGACCTGCGCCCGCCCCAGCGGCGCCTCCGGGGGGCTCGGCAGCTTGAGCACCAGCGTGAGCACGTGGTTCACGCGGGCCTCGACGTCGTCGCGGGTCATTCCTGTCCTTCCCAGGTCACAGCGACGGGGGAGCCGCTGACGAGAGCGCGGCACGCGGCGGGGTCCCACGTCAGGGGCACCTCGCCGGGCGTGTCCACGGGTGTGGTGCTGTGGGCCGCGAGCCAGGCGCGCGCCGGCTCGTTGCGGGGGCCCGGGGTGTAGGCGACGGCGGCGGAGCCGGCGCCGGTCTCCTCCATCAGGCGGCCGACGGCGGCGGCCAGCAGGACGTCCTCGACGCCCCGGCCCAGTGCGCGGCAGCTGACGCACAGCTCCTCGACCACGAGGCGGTCGTCCGCGCCGCGCCGCCCGGCCACCAGCGCGACCACCCCGCTGTCGGAGAGCCGGTCGCGCAGCGCCGCGGTGACGACGTGGACATCGCCGTCGGCCAGCCAGTGGCCGAGCTCGGCCGGGCCGGTCCGGCGCAGCGCGGTGTTGAACTGGTTGGTCTTGGCCGTGAGGGCGGCCATCCGGGCGAGCTGGCCGGGATCGTCCAGGGTGAGGCGCAACCCCACCCGCAGCGACCGCAGGTAGGCGTCCGGGTCGCTGGAGGCCGACCGCGCGCGCTCGGTGGCGGCGGCCAGGTCGGCGGCCCGCAGGGCGTCCTCGTCGGTCCGGGCGTGTCCGTGCAGGCCGGGGAAGAGGGCCAGCGCGGTGCTGGTCGCCGCGGGGTCGGCGGCGTGCAGCAGCCCGCCGATGCGCACCCCGGCGGCCACCTCGGCCAGCTCTCCGGCGTTGTCGTCGACGAAGACCACTGCCTCCGTCGAGATCCGCAGGGTGGCCGCGGCCGCGGCCACCCCCGCGCTCTTGGCGCCCCAGCCGACGGCCCGGGCCGAGAAGTCCTCCAGCCGGAGCGGGAAGTCGGTGCGCGTGGCGAACAGCGCCTCGACGTCGGCGGGCTCGTTGCGGGAGACCAGGGCGAGCAGGACGCCGTCCCGGCCGAGGTCGCGCAGGCGCTCCTGCAGCGCCCGGTGCTCCGGGGTGAGGACCACCCCGGCCGGCCCGTCCTCGCCCAGCACCCCCCGGTACAGGGTCATGTCCAGGTCCACGGCGAGGGCCTTGACCGGGGGCGCGACGAGCGCGGGCAGCCAGCGCAGACCCATCCGCTGGGCCGTCAGCACGGCGGCACCCGCGCTCATCCGGGTACCCGCGACGTCCCTGGCCCGGGGGTCGACGAACCCCTCGCCGACCCGTGCCGCGATCGCGGACAGGTCGGCGACGGCCACGCCTGGTACGTCCCGGCAGCACCGCACCAGCTCCCGGTTGACTGCCGCGGCGGCGGGGTCCGGCCCGGGCCGGTCGGCGACCAGGACCGGGGCGAGCGTCCGCGCCCGCAGGGTGACCAGCCGCTCGCGCAGCCAGTCGCCGAGCGTGACCGGGTCGGTGCCCGCGTACCGCTCGAAGTCCAGCCAGACCACCTCGACGTCCGCGGTCGCGTCCCCCTGTCCGACCGTGCTCAGCGAGTCGTCGTAGTCGCCGTACTCGACGGTGGCCGACAGGTTCGCGTAGGCCAGGAACGGGGGGAGGAGCGAGGCCACGTACTCGAAGGCCGTGTTGCGGTGCACTCGGATGCGCAGCTCGCGCGTCGGCCAGGAGGCCGACAACGGCAGCAGGTCGAGCCGCCGGGGGCTCTCCCCGAGGACGACGGGCTGCCACTCGACGCGGCGGAGGGAGTCCTCCAGGACGGCCTCAGGGCTTGGCGACGACATAGATCTCCGCGGCCGAGTCGGGGTAGCGCTCCCCGAGCTGCATGTAGGCGTCGAGCACCTCCTGCGTCCACTGCTCGGCCGTCTGCGCGTTCGACAGCGGCTTGAGCCAGTAGCCGCCGGTCGTCGTGACCGTCCAACCGGCGGCCGCGAAGTCGGCCTGCAGGCCCGGCAGGTCGTACACCCGGCGGTGCCCGTGGTGCAGGTCGGTCTCGTTGAGGGCGTCCTCCGTGGGCAGCAGGCCCATGAGGACGGCGGCCTGGCGGTGCAGGCTGTGGGAGTTCGGCACCGCGGCCAGGGCCACGCCGCCGGGGGCGACCCACTGCCGCACCCGCTCGAGCAGCCCGACGGGGTCGATGACGTGCTCGAGCACGTGGCCCAGGACGACGGTGTCGAACTGCTCTCCAGGGGCGTACTCCTCGAACAGCGAGTGGACGACGGTGGCCGCGGGGAACCGGCTCGTCAGCTGCCGGCAGAAGGTGGCCGACCCGTCGACGAGGGTGAGCTCGGCGAAGTGCTCGGCGAGGCGGTCGGTGACCAGACCCTCCGCCGGCCCGAGCTCCAGGCACCGGTCGCCCTGCCAGTGCCGGGCAAAGATGCCGGCCAGGTACCGCAGGCCGGTGGGCATCGGCCCGTCGGTGTACCAGCTGTCCTCAGCGATGGCCTCGAGCCGGTCGAGCTCCGTCTGGTTCGTCACCGTCACGCCGCCAGTTTCCCAGAACGGCCGTCTGGTGCCCTTGTCCATGAGGTGACGCGCGGGGCTCGCGGCAATTGCGTCACACCAGTCTCGACAGCCCATGCCGCCAGCGGACCGGAGCCCCGGTCCGCCGGCGGCGTGAGGTCACGGGTGGGTCATCGAGAGGACGTCGAGGGCCTCGTCGAGCTGGGCCTCGGTCAGCTTGCCCTGCTCGACGTAGCCGCGCTCGACGACCACTTGGCGGATCGTCTTCTGCTCGGCCAGCGACTGCTTGGCGACCTTCGCCGCCTCCTCGTAGCCGATGTACTTGTTCAGCGGCGTGACGATCGAGGGGGAGGACTCGGCGTAGGTCCGGCACTGCTCGACGTTGGCGACGATCCCGTCCACGCAGCGGTCGGCCAGCAGCCGGCTGACGTTGGCCAGCAGCCGGATCGACTCCAGCACGTTGCGGGCCATGAGCGGCAGCGTCACGTTGAGCTCGAAGACGCCGGTGGTGCCGGCGAAGGTCACCGCGGCGTCGTTGCCGATCACCTGGGCGCCGACCTGGATGACCGCCTCGGGGATCACCGGGTTCACCTTGCCCGGCATGATCGAGCTGCCCGGCTGCAGGTCGGGGAGCTGGATCTCGCCCAGCCCGGTGCGCGGGCCCGAGCCCATCCAGCGCAGGTCGTTGGCGATCTTCACCAGGCCCACGGCGATGGTCTTCAGCTGACCCGACCCCTCCACCAGGGCATCGCGCGAGCTCTGCGCCTCGAAGTGGTTGCGCGCCTCGCTCAGCGGCAGGTCCAGCTCGGCGGCGAGCCGGTCGATGATCGCGGCGGCGAAGCCGGGCGGGGTGTTGATCCCGGTGCCGACGGCGGTGCCGCCCAGGGGCAGCTCGCCGATCCGCGGCAGGGAGGCCTCCAGCCGCTCGACGCCGTAGCGGACGGCCGCGGCGTAGCCGCCGAACTCCTGGCCGAGGGTGACCGGGGTGGCGTCCATGAGGTGGGTGCGGCCGCTCTTCACGACCTCGGCGAACTCCGCCTCCTTGCGGGAGAGGGACGCCTCGAGGTGGCGCAGCGCCGGGATGAGGTCGCGGACGATGGCCCTCGTCGCGGCGACGTGGATCGCCGAGGGGAACACGTCGTTGGACGACTGCGAGGCGTTGACGTGGTCGTTCGGGTGCACGGCCGAGCCGAGCGCCTCGGTGGCCAGCGTCGCGATGACCTCGTTGGTGTTCATGTTGCTCGACGTCCCGGAGCCGGTCTGGAAGACGTCGATGGGGAAGTGCTCGTCCCACTCACCGCGGGCCACGGCGGCCGCGGCGGTGCCGATCGCCTCGGCGGTCTCCTGCGGCAGGACGCCCAGCGAGGCGTTGACCGCGGCGGCCGCGCCCTTGATCGCCGCCAGGGCCCCGATGAGCTCGCGCTCGATCGGCGTGCCGGAGATGGGGAAGTTCTCGACGGCGCGCTGCGTCTGCGCCCGCCACTTCGCCCAGGCGGGGACCCGTACCTCCCCCATCGAGTCGTGCTCGACGCGGTAGTCCGTGCCGTCCTGCTGTGCGACCACGCTGCGCTCCCGGGGTGGTGTGTGGTGACAGTGCTCCGCGCCGACCCTAGAAGGGCCCCGTCCTCCTCACCGCTCGCGGGCTCGCGGCGAGCCTCCGGACGGGGGCCGGGCGGGGCGACGGTCCTGGCCGCGGCAGGACGTGGCCCCTACCATGCCGAGGCCGGTCACCCGCACCCGAGGAGCCCGAGCATGTCGCAGCCGCCGTACCCGCCGCGCGGCGGGAAGGGGTCCTCGGGCGAGCAGTCCGGCGGGCCGGACCAGGGCGCCGACCGGCCTCCCCAGCAGCCCGGCGCCGGCGGGCCGGACGACACGACCCAGCGCCTGGGGTCCTCCGGCGGGACGCAGGAGATCCGGCCGGGGGAGGCGCTCCCTCCACCGCCGCCCGCTCCCGGCGAGCGGCAGGAGACCCGCGAGTTCGACCAGCCGACCTTCGGCCACCAGCCGGGGTACGGCGGCCCGCAGGCCGGGTACGGCCAGCCGCCGCCCCACGGCCAGCCGCCCTACGGACAGCAGCCCGGCTGGGGGCAGCCGCCGCCCCACGGCCAGCAGTCCGGTTGGGGTCCGCCCGGCTACGGCCAACCGCCGTACGGGCAGCAGCCCTACGGCCCGCCGCCACACGGCTCGCCCGGCTACGGCCCACCGCCCTACGGCTCGCCCGGCTACGGCCAACCGCCGTACGGGCAGCAGCCCTACGGCCCGCCGCCCTACGGGCAGCCCGGCTACGGCCCGCCGGGCCACGGCGGCCCGGGCGGGCCGGGCACCGGCGCTCCCGGGGGACCCGGCCGCGGTCGCAGACGCAGCACGGTGGTCGCCCTCGTGGTGGCGGCGCTGGCCGTCCTCGCCGCCGTCGGGGTGGGGCTGTTCCTCCTGCTCCGTGGCGGCGACGGGGGCCCGGCGCCGGACGCCACGGACCCCCCGGCGTCGCAGACCTCGACGTCCCCTCCGGAGCCCTCCGAGGAGACGTCGCCGGCTCCGGAGCAGCCGTCCACCTCTCCGCCGTCCCCCACGGGCGCGCCGGGCACCGGCGGGGTGCCGGCCGACCTGCCGCCGGGCCGGCCGGCTCCGACCGGCGGGGACCCCGGTGTCCAGTCGGCCGCCGACGCGTGCGCGGAGGGCCTCATGGCCCTCTGCGACGTCCTCCGGTTCTTCGACGGCGACCCGGACCTCCAGCCGTACGCCGACTACGGCGCGACCTGCGGCGGCCGCAACGAGGCGAGCGGGACGCTGTGCACCGACCGGTACCGCTGATCCCCGGCGCCACCGGCCCCGCCCTCCGGGCCCACGAGGAGGCGGGGCCGTCGTCGTCCGGGACCGTCACCTGCTCGGCTACGGTCGGGGCCGTGACCTCGGAAGCCGCTCCCGACCCCGACCGGCCGCCGGTCGTCCGCGTCTCGGACACCGACCGCGAGGCGACGGTCACCCGGCTCCAGACCGCGCTCGCCGAGGGCCGGATCGACCTGTACGAGTTCGGCGACCGCGTCGAGGGCGTCTACGCCTCCGTCACCACGGCCGACCTCGACCGGCTCGTGGCGGACCTGCCCGTCGACGCCCCGCCGCCGGTCGAGATCGTCGGCACCCGGGTGCCGGAGACGATGACGTCGGTCTTCGGCGACATCAAGGTCGAGGGGACCGCCGACGTCCCGCGGGACGCCTCGACGGTGTTCGGCGACATCCGGCTGGACCTGCGCAACCTGCGCACCGACGCCGAGCGGATCGACCTGGTGCTCGGCACCGTCTTCGGCGACGTCGACGTGATCGTCGCCGAGGGCGTGGACGCCGAGATCTCCGGGTGGACGGTGTTCGGCGACCGGAAGACCCAGCTGGCGCCGGTGCCACGGGTGGCCGGGACGCCGCGGGTCGTCGTCCGCGCCCGGACGGTGTTCGGCGACCTCAAGCTGCGCAGCCTGGCACCGGGGGAGTCGCCGAGCCGGTGGCGGGCGGTCATGGACCGGCTCGCGCAGCGGCACCTGCCGCCGCCCCCGCCACCTGCGCCGCTGTCCCGCCCGGGCGCCTGACCCGGGTGGGAGCCGACGGCCTCAGTCGCCGTCGTGGCGCCACCAGCCGCCGGACCAGGAGTCCCGGGCGACGGCGTCGGCGATCCGGTCGGGCAGGTCCGCGAGGATCCGGTCGGCCTTCTCCCGGGACAGCCGGCCCTCGGCCACGGCCTGGTCGATCCGCTCGCGGGCCGCCGTGGTGAGCGCGTCGACGAGGTCCTGCGTGGCCACGCCCCGCTGGGCGGCGACGTCGGCGAGGCTCGTCCCCTCCTGGGAGAGCGCGTCCCGGAGCTCGTCGGTGGTCATGCCGAGCGCCTCGGCGACGGTCTGCAACCCGGCCTGCCAGGCGCCGCCCCACCCGTGGTGGCCGCCGTGCCACCAGCCGGGACCGACGTCGGCGTCCTCCAGCGTCGCGGCGACCGCGTCGGCCTGCTCCTGGGTGATCGTCCCGTTCGCCACCAGGCCACCGAGCGCGTTCGTGATCGCCTCGCGCCGGCTGCCGCCCTCGTCGGGGTCCGCCGTGGACGGCGCGGGCGTCGGTGCCGGCGAGGGGTCCGCGACCGCCACGCCGATCCCGGTCAGCGCCAGCGCACCCGCTGCCCCCAGGGTCGCGACCAGCGTCCTCTTGCGCATGGCATCCCCTTCCTGTGCCGGCGCTCGGGCCGGGAGCCCGGCGTCCGGCTCCAGGGTGGCCCGGGGACCTGTGACGGACCTGTGAGTCCGGAGGGCCGGCTCAGTCCTCCTGGTGGCCGCGGTCGAAGGGCACCGCGGAGTAGGCGCGCAGCTTCTGCAGCGAGTGCAGGCTCTCGATGGAGCGGATCGTGCCCGACCGGGAGCGCATGACGAGCGACTGCGTGGTGCAGCCCCCGGCCCGGTACTGCACGCCGCGCAGCAGCTCGCCGTCGGTGATGCCGGTGGCGACGAAGAAGACGTCGCCGCGCACGAGGTCGTCGATGTGCAGCACCCGGTCGAGGTCGTGCCCGGCGTCGACCGCCTTCTGCCGCTCGTCGTCGTCCTTGGGCCACAGCCGGCCCTGCAGCGCACCGCCCATGCACTTGAGCGCGCAGGCGGCGATGATCCCCTCCGGGGTGCCGCCGATGCCGAGCAGCAGGTCCACGCCGGTGCCCTCGCGGGCCGCGGCGATGGCGCCGGCGACGTCGCCGTCGGTGATGAACTTGATGCGGGCGCCGGCCTGGCGGACCTCGTGCACCAGCTGGTCGTGCCGTGGGCGGTCGAGGATGCA
The DNA here is from genome assembly GCF_054050095.1 of Geodermatophilus sp. SYSU D01105. NCBI lineage: Bacteria > Bacillati > Actinomycetota > Actinomycetes > Geodermatophilales > Geodermatophilaceae > Geodermatophilus > Geodermatophilus sp. SYSU D01105. The sequence continues at coordinate 183,881 of NZ_JBJGYR010000004.1, read as the reverse complement.
CACGGTGACGTCCTCGACCGTGCAGTGCTTGGCCCGTGCCACGCGGCGGATGTTCTCCGCGACCGGGACGGTGATGTCGACGACGTCGGCCGCGGCGGGGCCGGTGGCCAGCTTCTCCATGTAGAAGACCGCCGACGGGTCGTACATCGCGCCGCGGTCGGCGACCGCCATGACCGCGATCGCGTTGGGCATGCCCTTCGCCATGAGGGTGGTGCCGTCGATCGGGTCGACCGCGACGTCGCACTCCGGGCCGTGGCCGTCGCCCACCTGCTCGCCGTTGTAGAGCATCGGCGCCTCGTCCTTCTCGCCCTCGCCGATGACGACGACGCCGTTCATGCTCACCGTGCCGATGAGCGCCCGCATCGCGTCGACCGCGGCGCCGTCCCCGCCGTTCTTGTCCCCGCGGCCGACCCAGCGGCCCGCGGCCATCGCCGCCGCCTCGGTGACCCGGACGAGCTCCAGGGCCAGGTTGCGGTCGGGTGCGGGCCGGTCGGCGAGGAACGTGCTGCCGCTGGAGGTGGTGGGGCCGTCGGGCAGGGGCAGGGACACGCAGACCTCCTGGTGGAAGGACCCCGTCCCGCCCACCCCTGGCGAGCTCGGGGTGTGCCCTGGACGGGGCCAGGTGCGGGGACGGCGGGGCCGCACGGACGCTGGGCGGCGGAGTGGGGGAGCAGTCCTGACATCCTAGGGGGATGACCGGACCCGGCCCGACGAGCGAGCGCCCCACGGAGACCCCCGCCCCGTCCCCCGCGATCGAGCGGGCCAACCGGCTCAGTGCGGCCAACATGGTCCGGTCGCTGGCGCCGCTGGTCCTCATCTGCCTGCTGATCGTGGGGTGGGTGGCCTTCCGGCAGTCCGGGGAGGAGCGGGTGCTCCAGGTCGACCCGAGCACGACCGTGCAGCTGGCCGCCGAGCGCGCCGCCTACCCCCTGGTCGCTCCCACGGACCTCCCCGACGGCTACCGGCCCACCAGTGCGCGCACCGATGCCGGTCAGGCCGACGAGGGCGACCCGGTCACCGTCGAGATCGGCTACCTGACCCCGGCGGAGGAGTACGTCGGCTTCGTCGTCAGCGACGACGCCCGGGCCGAGCCGGTCACCCGCGTCCTGGACGGCGCCGAGGAGCAGGGCACCGTCGACGTGGCCGGCCGGTCCTGGACCCGGTCCACCACCGAACGCGGGGAGACCGCGCTGTGGCGGGAGGACACCGGGGTGACCGTGCTCGTCACCGGCTCCGCCGACGACGCCGAGCTGGAGGAGGTCGCCGCCGCGGTGCAGCCGGTCGCGGTCGGCTGAACCGCCGGAGGCTCACCGGGCCGCCGCTCCGGCGTCAGCTCCGGTCGGCGCCCTCGGCCGGGGTGGCGGCCGACAGCCGCTCCCGGGCCCGGTCGAGCCAGTGCTGGCACAGCTCGGCGAGCTGCTCGCCGCGCTCCCACAGGGACAGCGACTCCTCGAGCGTGAGGCCCCCGGCCTCCAGCCGGCGCACCACGTCGGCGAGCTCCTCCCGGGCCTGCTCGTAGGTCGTCGTCGGCTCGGTCGGCGCCTCGCCCACCATGCCCTCGGCACGCTCCTGGTCGGTCACGGCTGCCCATCCTCCCTGTCGACCCGGACCGGCAGCCGGCCACCCGCCACCCGCACCGACAGCCGCTCGGCGTCGGCCACCTCGGCCGGGTCGCGCACCAGCGAGCCGTCGGCCCGCTGGACGACGGCGTAGCCCCGCTCCAGGGTCGCCGCCGGGGACAGCGCCGCCACGCGGGCGCGAGCGTGCTCGAGATCGCGCTCGGCCCCCTCCAGCCGGTGGGTGAGGGTGCGCCGCGCCCGGCTGCGCAACTGCTGGACGTCCTCCTCGCGGCCGTGCAGCAGCCGGTCGGGGGAGGCCAGGACCGGACGGCTGCGCACGCTCTCCAGCCACCGCTCCTGCTGCTCGAGCCGGGTGGCCAGCAGGTGCCGGGCCCGGGCGCGCAGCCCGTCGACCAGCCGCCGCTGCTCGCCGATCTCGGGCACCACCCGGTGCGCGGCGTCGGTGGGGGTCGCGGCCCGCACGTCGGCGGCGTGGTCGACCAGGGTGGTGTCGGTCTCGTGCCCGACGGCGGTCACCACCGGCGTGCGGCAGGCCGCGATCGCCCGCACCAGGCCCTCGTCGGAGAACGGCAGCAGGTCCTCCACCGAGCCTCCGCCGCGGGCGACCACGATGACCTCGACGGCGGGGTCGGCGTCCAGCCGGCGCAGCCCGTCGATGACCGAGGCGGCCGCGCTGGGCCCCTGCACCAGGCTGTGGTGGACGGCGAAGCGGACGGCCGGCCACCGGCGCCGGGCGGTGACCAGCACGTCCCGCTCGGCGGCGCTGTCCCGGCCGGTGACCACCCCGACGACGGCGGGGGCGAAGGGCAGCGGCTTCTTGCGGGCGGTGTCGAACAGCCCCTCGGCGGCGAGCAGCCGGCGGATGCGCTCGATGCGGGCCAGCAGCTCACCGAGGCCGACGGCGCGGATCTCGGTGGCGCGCAGGGAGAACGAGCCGCGGGCGATGTAGTAGTCGGGCCGGGCACGCACGATCACCCGGGCGCCCTCGGTCAGCTCCAGGCCGGGGCGGTCGGCGACGTCCCGCGCGCAGGTGACCGGCACCGACAGGTCGGCGGCGGGGTCGCGCAGGGTGAGGAAGACCGTCGCCGCCCCGCGCCGGGACAGCTGCGCGATCTGTCCCTCGACCCACACCTCCCCGAGCCGGCCGATCCACTCGGCGACCTTGCGGGCCACCGTGCGGACCGGCCAGGGGGCTTCCGGGGTCGACGGCGCGGTCATGCCCCCGAGCGTGCCAGGCAGGGACGACGTCCCCGGGAGGGTGTCCTGGTCCCCGGCCCCCTGCAGGGTCCCGCCGCGCGTGCGTGAGCCGTGCGGACGGGACCTGCGTCACATGCCGCGCGGCGCCAGGGGGCTGGCCTCCACCGCCTGCCGCTCGAGCTTCTCCAGGCGGTTGCGCAGCATCCGCAGGTAGGGCTCGCGGCTCCGGGTCGCCTCCTCGTAGGCCACCAGGTCCTGCACGGTGGCCAGCTGGTAGCCGCGGAGCCGGCCGCGGAGCTGGGCGATCGTGAAGTTGTCGTACCCCTCGACCGGTGCGGCGCCGGCGGCCGCGGCCCCGGCGGTGTCCGCCGCCTCGTCCGCTTCCGCGGGCGTGGTCTCCTCGACGTCGGTGCGGTGCCCGGTGGCCGCGGCGACCGTGGTGCCGCCCTCGTCGGTGGCCGGCAGCTCCTCGGCGGCGTCGGCCGGCGCCGCGGGCTCCTCGGCGGTCTCGGGCGCGGCGACGCCCTCGTCGGTGATGGTCCCCTCGACGGTGGCCACCCCGCCGTCGGGGGTGACCACGTCGACGCCGGTCGCGGTGTCGGCCGGCGCCGCGGGCTCCTCGGCGGTCTCGGGCGCGGCGACGCCCTCGTCGGTGACGGTCCCCTCGACGGTGGCCACCTCGCCGTCCGGGGTGATCACGTCGACGTCGGTCGCGACGTCGGGGGTTTCCACGGCGGGAGCGCCGTCCAGCTCCCCGACCGGCGAGCCGCCCGGGTCGCTGGGCGCGGTGGTCGGCGCCTCGTCGGAGATGGCCTCCGGCAGGTCGGTCGGGCTCTCCGCGATGAGGTCGGTGTCGACCGACCCCTCCGTCGTGCCGCCGTCGACCAGGGCGCTGTCGGGGGCGCCGTCCGCCTCGAGCAGGGCGGTCTCCAGCGCGTCCTCGGTCGTCAGCCCGGGCTGGGCCAGGTCGAGGTGCGCGGCCTCGACCTCGTCGGTGATGTCCTGCAGGGCCTCGACCACCTCCTCGGGCGCCGGCTCGGGAGGCAGGCCGGAGACCTCGTCGTCGATGAGGTGGGCGACCTCCTCGGCGAGTTCCTCGTCGTCCACGGTGTCGGCGGCGGTGTCGGCCGCGCGGTCGAAGGCCGAGGTGTGCACCCCGTTGCCGGACGGGGCGGCCGGGCGGTCCTCGTCGAAGGTGGCCAGGCCCGGCTCGTCCTCCCCGCGGATCCCCGTGAACACCTCGTCGCCGCGGGCCACCAGGCCGGCGTAGGACTGCTGGAGCTTCATCGTGGCCTGCATGGCCAGGCCGATCACCCGGACCGGCAGGGCCGGCAGCGTCTGCGGCAGCCGGCGGGCCTCGTCGAGGACGGTGGCGGCCAGGCCGGCGACGGCTCGGATGGCCTGGGGGATCTCACGCGACATGCCCCAAGCCTGCCCCAGGCTCGGGAGGATGGCAGCCTCACCTCGGCCGACGCCACCCGGACGGGCGCAGGAGGTGGCGGGCGTCTCCTCGCGGGGCCCGGCCGGCGCCGGCTCCCCACCTACCATGGGGGCATGGCTGATCAGCGCGGACGCGTCCTGCTCGCCGATCCCCGGGGCTACTGCGCCGGCGTGGACAGGGCGGTGGTCGCGGTCGAGCGGGCCCTCGAGATCCACGGCGCCCCGGTCTACGTCCGCAAGCAGATCGTCCACAACAAGCACGTGGTGGCCACCCTGGAGCGCCGGGGTGCGGTGTTCGTCGACGAGACCGACGAGGTGCCCGAGGGCGCGGTCGTCGTCTTCAGCGCCCACGGCGTCTCCCCGGCCGTGCACGCCGAGGCCGCGGCGCGGCAGCTGCGGACCATCGACGCCACCTGCCCGCTGGTGAGCAAGGTCCACTCCGAGGCCAAGCGGTTCGCCAAGGAGGACTACGACATCCTGCTGATCGGCCACCGCGGTCACGAGGAGGTCGAGGGCACCTCCGGCGAGGCGCCGGAGCACATCCAGCTCGTCGACGGCGTCGAGGACGTGGAGCGGGTGCAGGTCCGCGACCCCGAGAAGGTCGTGTGGCTGTCGCAGACCACGCTGTCGGTCGACGAGACGCTGGCGACCGTGGACCGGCTGACCGCCCGGTTCCCCGGGCTGCAGTCCCCGCCGAGCGACGACATCTGCTACGCCACCCAGAACCGCCAGCAGGCGGTCAAGCAGATGGCTCCCTCGTGCGACCTGGTCATCGTCGTGGGATCGACGAACTCCTCGAACTCGGTGCGCCTGGTGGAGGTGGCGCTGGAGGCCGGCGCCCGGGCGTCGCACCTGGTCGACTTCGCCTCCGAGATCGACCCCGGCTGGCTGGACGGCGTGACCACCGTCGGCGTCACCAGCGGCGCGTCGGTGCCCGAGGTCCTGGTCAGCGAGGTGCTCGACTGGCTGGCCGAGCGCGGCTACCCGGACGTCGAGACGGTGAAGGCCGCCGAGGAACGCCTGGTGTTCGCGCTGCCGCACGAGCTGCGTCCCCGCCGCCGGGAGCCCGCCACCGACGAGGCCTGAGCGGGCGGCCCGGCCCTGCAGGGGCGGGGCCTGGCGAGGGGCTGAGGTCCCTGGCCGCTGGAACGGACCGACGCCGGGCTCGGCGTGCGTCGGCACGTCCGGAGGTGCGCGGCATGAGCAGCCCCACCGTCCAGTCCACCGAGACGACCGGGCCCGGCAACGCCGCCACGGTCGCCGACATCTACGCCGCGTTCGGGCGGGGTGACGTCCCCGCCGTCCTGGCCGCGCTCGCCGACGACGTCCGCTGGGAGGAGTGGGCCGACAACACCGCCCAGCGCGCCGGGGTCCTGCACATGACGCCGCGGCGGGGACCGGCGGAGGTGGCGGGCTTCGTCGAGCTGGTCGGCCGGTGGACGCTGCGGCGCTTCGAGGTGCTCGACATCATCGGCGACGGCCGCCAGGTCGTCGCGGAGATCAGCGGGTCGTTCGATCTCCCGAACGGAGCGCGCCTCGACGACGAGGAGCTGCACCTGTGGACCTTCGACGACACCGGCCGGGTGACCCGCTCCCGGCACTCCGCCGACACGGCCAAGCACATCGCCGCGAGCCGCGGCGAGGCGACGCCGGGGGGTGACGGCCCTCTGGAGGGCCCGCCGTGGCCCCGTCCCGAGGCTCACCCCGAGCCTGCGCGGGGTGAGGAGGGCGGGGTCCTCCTTCAGCGGCGGGCGGCCCAGCGGATCAGCGCGACGACCAGGCCGGCACCGGTCCCGACCGCCATCGCCGGGAAGCCGCGGATCAGCATCGTCGCCACGCCCGCGAGGCTGAACGCCCCGAACAGCGCGGTGGCGATCGCCGCGGCGGCGACGTAGACCAGCGGCGGGGCCACCACCACCGACAGCAGGTCGCGGCGGCGCACCAGGAGAGTGGCGACCGCGGTGATGGCGCCAAGGGCGACCAGGGTGATCAGCCCCAGGCCGGAGCCGAGCGCGGCCTCGAGGGAGGCGGCCACCAGGGTCACCAGGAAGACGGCCAGGACGGCCACGGCGCCGCGGAGGCGACCGTGCTCGGGTGCGGCGGCCTCCCGGCTCGCCGCGCGAGCCTCGGCCGGACGGGACGTGCGGCGGCGCGCGTCGAGGTCCTCGCGCTCGGCGGGACGACGGGTGCGCTCGGCCGGCCGGCGCTCCGAGCGACCCGGCTCGGACGGGCGGACGGCGGCGCTCCGGGCCATCGGGCGCTCCTCGTCGGACGGGCCGCGGCCGATCCGGGCGAGGTGCTCGGGCAGCGGCGGGATGTCGGTGGAGCGCATCGGCCGGGCGGCGCCGGCCCGCGGGGGCAGCGGCGGGACCGGCGGCCGGGGGACGCGGGCCACGTGCTCGTCGGCCCCGGGCCGGGTGGCCCGGGCAGGGGCGCGCCGCTCGGCGCGGACCCCGGACTCCCGCCAGGTGCCGGCCGTGCTCGCCGCCATGGCGCACCTCCCGTCCCTCGTCGATGGCCTCCGTCGTGGGGGCCGCTGTCTCGGGCAACGGTAACGACGGCGGAGGGCCGGACCGGGGAGGACGCCACGACAGGGCGCTGTGCAGAAGTGCCAATGTCGACCACCGTCTGTGAGGACACCCCGTTGCTCAGGCGACCTCTGTGACGAAACGGTACTGCGGCGACGGCTGGTGCGCTCCGAGTTGCGAGATGCTCAGTGGTCAGCCCGAGGTGCCGTCGCGGTCGCGCTCGACCTCGGCTGCGCACTCGCCGGGCAGTGGCAGCTCGGCCGGCCGGAGGGTCCGGACCGTTGCCTCCAGCGGCGGGGGGCTGGGCACCGGCGTCTCGGCCACGCCGAGGTCGTCGAACCGGCGGGCGGCCACCAGGACCGAGCTCTCGTAGGAGCCGACGGTCTCGTTGAACCGGGTCACCGTGGAGCTCAGCGCCGAGCCCAGCCGGGTGAGGTGGCCCGACAGCGTGCCGAGCCGGGCGTGCAGGCGGCGGCCGACCTCGAGCACCTGGTCGGCGTCCCGGGCCAGCCGCTCCTGCCGCCAGGAGTAGGCCACCGTGCGCAGCAGCGCCAGCAGCGTGCTGGGGGTGGCCAGGACGACGTCCCGGGCGAACCCGTACTCGAGCAGCCCCGGCTCGGCCTCCAGTGCGGTGGTGAGGAACCCGTCGGAGGGCACGAACAGCACGGTGAACGGTGCGGCCGGGCGGAAGGCGGTCGGGTACCGGCGGGCGGAGAGCGCGTCGACGTGGGCGCGCAGCTGGCGGGCGTGCGCGGCGATCCGCTCGGCGCGCACGGCGACGTCCTCGGCCTGGACGGCCTCGATGTAGCCGGTGAACGGCACCTTGGCGTCGACGACCACCTGCCGGCCGTCGGCGAGGGTCACCACCAGGTCGGGCCGCACCCCCGCGCCGGCGTCGTTGGTGGCGCTGGGCTGCTCGACGAAGTCGCAGTGCTCGAGCAGGCCGGCCACCTCCACGACCCGGCGCAGCTGCACCTCACCCCAGCGGCCGCGCACGTGCGGGGTGCGCAGGGCGGTCACCAGCGCCGCGGTCTCCTGGCGCAGCAGCGTCGAGACCTGCCCGACGGTGCCCATCTGCTCGCGCAGCTCCCCGTGCGCCGTGGCCCGCGCCCGCTCCATGCCGGCCAGCAGCCGGTGCAGGTGGTCCAGCGACTCGTGCACCGGGTCCAGCCCGTCGTCGGCGGGCCGCCGCCGGGACACGAGCGCGACGACACCGAGCGCGACCGCGGCCCCGAGCAGCGCGCCGACGAGGAGTCCGGTGAGCAGGGAGGCGGCGTCCACGGGGAACGAGGGTGCCGGACGGGTGCGACAGTTCCCGGGAGGCCGGGCTGACCGCGGGTCAGACCACCAGGGTCAGGTCGGGCCGGGTGACCGAGGCCGCCTCGTGGTCGAGCAGCCAGCGCTTCACCGGCGTCCCCCAGCGGAAGCCGCCCAGCCCGCCGTCGGACCCGAGGACCCGGTGGCAGGGCACGAACAGCGCGGCCGCGTTGCGCGCGCAGGCGTTGGCCGCGGCGCGCACCGCCGAGGGGCGCCCGCACCGCGCGGCGAACGCGGCGTAGGTGTCCGGCTCGCCCGCGGGCACGGTGCGCAGCACCTCCCACGCGTCCTCCAGGAACGGGCCGGAACGCTGCCGGACCGGCACGTCGTCGATCGCGCGCACGTCGCCGGCGACGAACGCGTCCACGGCGTCCAGGACGGGCAGCCGGTCGGCCCGCTCGACCCAGGTCGGGCGCAGCGAGCGGTGCACCAGCGGCAGCAGGTCGGCGACGTCGTCGGTCCAGCCGGCGGCGAGGACGACGTCGGGGCCGTGGGCGTCGGAGGTCACGACCACGGTGAACGGCCCGGTCGGGGTGTCGACCGCGGCGAACCGGGCGGGAGGGGGAGTCATGGGGCGCTCCGATCAGGGAGGGACGGCGGGCGGCGGAACAGGTCGGGGACGGCCAGTGCCCACAGGTGCATGACCGCGTACGAACGCCAGGGACGCCAGCGGGTGGCGGCGTCGGAGTCGGAGCTGCCCAGCTCCACCAGCGAGCGCCGCAACGCGAGGTCACCGGGCAACCACACGTCGGGGTCGGCGAGGCCGCGCAGCGCCACGAGGGCCGCGGTCCAGGGGCCGATGCCCGGGACGGCGCGCAGCGCGGCGACGGCCTCCTCGCGGTCGGCGCCGGCGTCGAGGGCCACGGCTCCGCGGTCGAGGGCGTCGGCCAGCGCGCCGACCGTCCGCCGCCGCGCCCCGGTCAGCCCGACCGCGGTGAGGTCGGCCCCCGCGAGCGCGGCCGGGCGGGGGAAGGCGTGGGTGAGGGTGCCGACCGGCTCGGGCAGCGGCGTGCCCGCCGCGGTCAGCAGCCGGGCGGTGAGCGCGCGCGCACCGGCCACGGAGACCTGCTGTCCCAGGACGGCGCGCACGGCGAGCTCGGCGGCGTCGGGGGAGGCGGGCACCCGGCGGCCTGGTGCGCCCGCTACGAGCCCGGCCAGGGCGGGGTCGGCGGAGAGCGCCTCGTCGACCGCGGCGGGGTCGGCGTCCAGGTCGAGCATCCGGCGGCACCGGGCGACGGCGACCCCGAGGTCGCGCAGCGCCGTCAGCCGCAGCCGGGCGGTGACCGCGGGGCCGCCGTCGGCCGCGGGGGTGAGCCGGACGACGGCCGGCCCGTGCGGGAGGTCGAGCACGCGGGCGAACGTCGTCCCGTCCCACTCCTCGAGGCCGGGCACGGCGTGCGCGCCGAGGAAGAGCAGGACCTCCGCGGCGTCGTACGGAGCGCGGGCGGCCAGCCGGAGGGTGAGCTCGCCGGGCGTCGCGCCGTTCCGGCCCGGTGCGCCGCGGCGCAGCTCGGTGGGGGTGACGGCGAAGACCTCGCGGACGGTGTCGTTGAACTGCCGGATGCTGGCGAAGCCCGCGGCGAAGGCGACGTCGGCCATCGGGAGGTCGGTGGTCTCGATGAGCAGCCGCGCGGTCTGGGCGCGCTGGGCGCGGGCCAGGGCCAGCGGTCCGACGCCGAGCTCGCCGACCAGCAGCCGGTGCAGCTGGCGCTCGGAGTACCCGAGCCGGGCGGCCAGCCCCGGGACGCCGGAGCGCTCCACCTCGCCGTCCCCGATGAGCCGCATGGCGCGGGCGACGACGTCGGCGCGGACGTCCCACTCCGGGGAGCCGGGAACCGCGTCGGGGCGGCAGCGGCGGCAGGCGCGGTAGCCCGCACCCTGGGCGGCGGCGGCGGTGGAGAAGAAGGTGACGTTGCGGGCCAGCGGCGTGCGGGCCGGGCACGAGGGCCGGCAGTAGATGCCGGTGGTCGCGACGGCGGTGAAGAACCAGCCGTCGAAGCGGGCGTCCCGGCTGGCGACCGCGCGGTAGCAGCGCTCGGGGTCCAGCGGCGGTGTCATGCAGCGAGCATGGCACCGCGGGGCGTCGAGGACTGGCGGGTTTCGGACGCCGCCATGACGGCTACCGGAGCCGGCCGTCGTCCCGCACGACGCGCAGGTGCGGGCCGGTGCGGACGTCGGCGCGGGGGTCCTCGACCGGCGGCAGCCCTGCCGCCCGGCGCACCCGGTTCTCCGGGACGTCGAGCGCGCGGGCCAGCGCCGCCGCGAGCCGCTCGCTGACCATCCCGGAGTGCCGGCCGTGGGCGATGCGGGCGATGGTCTGCGGGGCGATCGCCCAGCCGGCGCGGCGGGAGGCATCCTCGGCGGTCCCGCCCAGCTCCAGCAGGCGCCGCTGGACCAGCCCCTGGAGCGCGTTGTCGGCCACCCGCGCAGGCTAGGACGGCGATCCGCCGCCCGACAGCCGACCGCCGTCCGGGACCCGCAGATCCGGTGGCCCGCGCGCCGTGGCGCCGGCGGACGCGCCCGTGCCGGGTCAGGGGAGCGCGGCGTCCCGGCCCTCCGGGACCCGGAGGGGGTCGCCCGCGGCACGGCGGCGCCGGAGGCGGGTGACCCCGTCGAGGAGCAGGGCGGTCAGCAGCAGTCCGAGCCCGCCGACGAGGGTGGCCGGTCGCGTCTCCGGGAGGAGCGCGGCGAAGAACACCGCGGTCACCCCGCCGACCGCCAGCACCGCCGCCACCGGACCGACCCACGTGCCTGTCTCCACGGCGTCCTCCTGCCAGCGTCCGCCCGTCCCCCGACCGGCGACGCTGCGGACGGTACTTGTGCCTGTCGGCGAGCAGAAGTGGTTGCGACGTCAACAGCCCGCAGTGGGAGGACCGTCACCCCTGTCGCCGTCCCGTTCGGTCGTCCCGCCGTCCACCGACCGGTGGACGGCGGACGGCGGACCCTCATGGACCTGCGGGTGCCGCGCATGGACGGCGTCACCGCGACAGAGGAGGTGCCCGGGGCGTACCCCGCGTCCGGGTTCTGGTGCTGACCACCTACGACACCGACGCGGACATCGTGCGGCCGTCGGGGGCGGGGCGACCGGCTACCTCCTCGAGGACGCGCCGCTGCCCCGGTTGGCCGACGCCACGCGCGCGGCCGCCTGGGGGAGACGGTGCTCGCGCCGCCGGTGGCGGCCCGGCTGGTGTCGCACCTGCGCGCGCCCGCGGTGGACGCACCGACCGCGCGGGAGCTGGCCGGTGTGGCCCGGGGGCTCACCAACGCCGAGATCGGCCGGGAGCTGTCCGTCGGCGAGGCGACGGTGAAGAGCCACCTCCTGCGCGTGTGCGCCGAGCTCGGCGTCGACGACCGCACGCGCGCGGTGATGGTCGCCGTGGGGCGCGGGCTGCTGCCCCGGCCGGGGAACTGGAACCCGGTCGACCGTGGCGGGGGGCGGGGCTACGGTCGCCGCTCGTGTCCGCACCGTCCCGCACCTACCGGGTCCTCGTCCGCGGCGTCTTCGCCGACCTGGACGAGGCCCAGCGCGCCGACCTGCTCGCCCGCTCCGCCGGGCACGACCTCTTCTCGGCGCGCTTCACCGACGAGGGGACGCTGGCCTACGACCCCGCGCTCGGCCCGTTCAGCTTCCGGGTCGTGGTGCGGGTCGACGCCGGCCCGGGTGAGGAGGGCGACGCCCGGGCCGCGGGTGAGCTCGCGCTGATGGAGCGGCTGGACGCCGCCGGCCTGGGCTACCGCCGGGTGCGCTCCTCGGCCACCAGCGTCGACGACGTCCGCATCCGCCGCCGCTCTGCGCCGGGTCGGTGACCAGCGGTCCCGTCGTCCGGGCCGCTCGGCCTGGCGACGCCGCCGCGCTGGCCGCGGTGAGCCGGGCGGCCATCGAGGAGTCCGCGGCCGGGCACTACACGCCCGCCCAGCTGGCGGCGTGGTCGGCGCGGCGGTCGGAGGCCGCCCACACCCGCTTCATCGAGGTCACCACCGTGCTCGTGGCCGAGGTGGACGGGGCGGTGGCGGGGTTCGCGTCGGTGGCACTGGCCGCTGCGGACGGGCTGGTGCCCGGGGAGGTGGACCAGCTGTTCGTGGCGCCGTCCGCCGGCGGGCGCGGGGTGGCACGGGCGCTGCTGGACGAGGTGGAGGACCTCACCCGCGCGGCCGGGTTGGCCTCGCTCGTGACGCACGCGTCCTGGCGAGCGGCGCCGGTGTTCGAGCGGCTCGGGTACCGGCGGGTCGAGGTGGAGAGCGTGTCGGTGGACGGCGAGGAGCTGACCCGGGTGCGGATGGTCAAGCCGGTGCGGTGAGCGGGCACCCACGTACGCTGGACTCCCGTGAGTCTCACCATCGGCATCGTCGGGCTTCCCAACGTCGGCAAGTCGACGCTGTTCAACGCGTTGACCAAGAACGACGTCCTGGCCGCGAACTACCCGTTCGCCACCATCGAGCCCAACGTCGGTGTGGTCGGCGTGCCGGACCCCCGCCTGGGGAAGCTGGCGGAGGTCTTCTCCTCGCAGAAGGTCGTCCCGGCGACGGTCTCCTTCGTGGACATCGCCGGCATCGTCCGCGGCGCGAGCGAGGGGCAGGGGCTGGGCAACAAGTTCCTGGCCAACATCCGCGAGAGCGACGCGATCTGCCAGGTGATCCGGGTGTTCTCCGATCCGGACGTCGTCCACGTCGAGGGCAAGGTCTCACCCGCCGACGACATCGAGACGATCAACACCGAGCTCGTCCTCGCCGACATGCAGACGCTGGAGAAGGCGATCCCGCGGCTGGAGAAGGAGGCGAAGAAGGACAAGGAGCGCGCCGCGCTGCTGACCGCCGCCCTCGCCGCGCAGGAGGTGTTGAACGAGGGCAGGACCCTGTTCGCCGCCGGCGTCGACCCCGAGCCGCTGCGCGAGCTGACGCTGCTGACCACCAAGCCGTTCCTCTACGTGTTCAACGTGGACGAGGAGGAGCTGGCCAACGAGGCGCTGGTGGCAGAACTCCGGGCCCTGGTCGCGCCGGCCGAGGCGATCCTCATGGACGCCAAGATCGAGGCCGAGCTCGCCGAGCTGCCCGAGGAGGAGGCCGCGGAGCTGCTCGCCGGGATCGGCCAGGACGAGCCGGGCCTGCACCAGCTCGCCCGCGTCGGCTTCGCCACCCTCGGCCTGCAGACCTACCTCACGGCCGGCCCGAAGGAGGCCCGCGCCTGGACCATCCCGGTCGGCGCGACCGCGCCCCAGGCCGCCGGTGTCATCCACACCGACTTCCAGCGCGGCTTCATCAAGGCCGAGATCGTCTCCTACGACCAGCTCATCGAGGCCGGCTCCATGCAGGATGCCCGGGCCCGCGGCTGGGTGCGCATGGAGGGCAAGGACTACGTCATGCAGGACGGCGACGTCGTGGAGTTCCGCTTCAACGTCTGACCGAGCACCCGCTGGCCGACGTCGCAGCCAGGGGCGGGGAGTGCCGGACGCCGTGCTGTGCCACACCCTCCAGACCGGCGGCCGAGTGTGCGGCGGCGCTAGTCGCCGGGCGCCCGGTAGCCCCAGATCCAGACGTCGATGGTGCTGGGGCCGGACTGGACGGGCGATGCCCTGATGCCGAGGCCGGTGCCGGGGACGTCGTAGGTGCGCTGGACCGACTCGCCGGGGTCGAGGAGGAACCGGTCCAGGTCGCCCGGGGCGCCGCCGCCCTCGTGCAGGACGAGCCGGATCTCCACGGTGGCGTCGGAGTCGAAGCGGCAGTCCGCCAGGACGCGGATGCGCGCGTAGCGGTCGGTCGACACGGCCCCGAGGTCGGTCGGCGCCGTGACGGTCTGGATGCTGGAGAAGGCGACCTCGGTGGGCATCGGTACCTCCGGATGATGACGCTGGGATCGGTCGTCGGGTCAGCCGCTGGACGCGGACCCGTCCGACCGGGCTCGGGAGCCGTTCAGCCGGGCAAGGCGTCGAGGAACCGCGTCGCCTCCCGCCGTCCCTCGTCGATCAGGCGGTCGATGAGGGCGGGGCTCCGGTCGACCTTGCTGGCCACGTCGAGGTCGAGGCCCAGGCCGATCTCGCGGACCTCGATGCGCCGGAACGGGTCGCCGAGGCGTTCCGCCCACTCGTTGACCTTCCCGATGAAGTGCAGCTCCTGCTGCAGGGAGAGGTTGCCGGCCAGTTCGTTGCGCCGGTCGGCGATGTCGGCGATGGTCTTCGGTTCCTGAGCGCGGACCAGTGGGTTGATCCGGATCACCCAGATCTCGTCCGGGCCGGCGTCGGGCAGCTGGTGCACCGGCGGGTTCTGGCTGAACAGGCCGTCCCAGAAGTAGCTGTCTCCCACGTGCACGGCCCGGTACAGCGGAGGCACGGCGGCCGAGGCCAGGACCGCCTCCAGGCCGATCTCCCGGCACCGGCTGGAGAACGCCCGGTGCTCGCCGGTGGCGACGTCGACGGCTCCGACCAGGAGCAGCGGCTGGTCCTCGTCGGGTGCTGCCTGCAGGTCGGCGACGCGGCCGAAGTCGACGTGGCGGGTCAGCAGATCGGTCAGGGCGGCCCGGGCGACCTCCGGGTACGCATAGGGGCTGACCACCGGCAGAGCCACCCGGCCCTCCAGCCGGGTCAGCCCCACCAGCCACGCGTTGGCGACCCGGTCCCTCAACGACGTCGCCGAGTTGGCCCGCCAGAAGCCCTCCAACAACCGCCCCGCCTCGGCCGCACCGCCGGTCAGCAGGCCGTACCAGGCCAGCAGGGCGCAGAGAGCCCCACCGGAGGTGCCGGACAGGGCCACGACCGTCTGCGTGCCGGCGCCCAGCAGACGCTCCAGCACGCCGGCGGTGAACGCCGTGTGGCTGCCGCCGCCCTGACACGCGATCGCGACCTTCGCCACCGCTGACGCCTCCGTCCATCCCGGGCCGCCGTGCGATCGAGGACGCCGGGCCTCGTCCCGACGTCGTCCTGCTCCCGCTCCTGTCCGGTCCGGTCGCGGGAGGACAGCAGGCAACCGGGAGAGCACGGAGTCTGGCCGGCTCGCATCACCGCCGCGTCACGGGGACGTCGTCGCAGCAGCGGTCCTGCCGCGCTCTGCAGCAGCGATCCGCAGTGCCTCCGTGCACCGGCGTGTCGCGAGGAGTCGGTCCGTAGACGTATCACCGGCGACGGAGAACCCTCCTCTCCCTGAGGCATGACTCAGTACCTGGGGGAACAGCGATGCTGAGGTCTGAGCGCAGCAGTTGCGTGTGCGCCCTGATGGGGATCTCGCTGATGGTGGCGGGGTGCGGGTCCGGTCCCGACCCCGGCGCGGCAGACCGTGAGGCCGGGCGGCCGCAGGCAGACGTGGGATCGCCGCCGGGTGCGGGCGGGGTCCCCCTGGACGACGGCTTCTTCGAGGCGGTGTCCGGTGCGGAGACCGTGGAGGCCGCCGTCACCGTCCTCCACGAGCAGTGCGCGAGCGACCTCTCGGTCACCGACGTGGAGGGGTGCCGGGCGACCGTCCTGGAGGCGGTGCGGTCGGCACCGATCCGGCTGGTCGACCACGAGGCCGAGGGGTGCCGGGCCGGATGGGAGGCCGGGCACCTCGTCCTCGCCGGCGAGGACTGTGTCGGCAACTTCCAGCTGGTCGACGCGGACGGCGAGCCCATCGACCCCGCCGCCCTCCCGCCCGACGGACGACTGCCCGAGGGCGCCGGGATGCCTCCGGAGGCGGTGCAGCCACCCCCGGGGTCGGGCGGTGGCACGACGGACGAGGAGAGGCCGGGGCAGCCGGGCCGACCGGGTGGGGGCACTCCGGACGAGCAGCGACCGACCGAGCAGTTCCCTCCGGCGAACTCGGTCAACAACCCGGACTTCAACAAGTTCGAGGGGACGGGGAACCTGGAGGCGGCTCTGCGAGGGCTGTACATGGACTGTGATGACCCGAACCGTCCCGATCCTGGTGATCCGGAGGAGGTCAGGCCTGTAGAGGACCCCGAGGAGTGCAAGAGGATCGCCCGCGAGTTCCTCGCGGCCGGCTTGCAGAGGGCCGTCTACAGCACCGAGGCGCCCACGGGCGAGGGGGGCTGTGAGGCCGACTGGGACGACGCGACCGTCCCACCGCGAGTCGTGTTCAGAGGGAGCGGCTGCGGGAGTGCCTTCCTCCTGAGGAACGCGAACGGTGACCTGCTCACCGATGAGGAGATCCGGGCGGCAACCGGGAGCGGGGACCCCGAGGAGACGGTGGTGCCGCTACCCCGGGGCACCGGAGTGGTGCGGGACGGGTTCGAAGCCGTCGCGGAGTGTGCGAGCAAGCAGGAGGACTCCGAGGACGTCGCCGCGTGCCGGGAGGAACTCGACGAGAAGCTCCCGCCGAGGACGGAGAACCAACCTCCGCCGTACACAGCCCCCCAGTCGGTGTCCGAGGACGAGCAGCAGTCGGCGAACCAGCAGCAGTCGGAGAACCAGCAGCAGTCGGGGAACCAGCAGCAGGAGTCGGGACAGCAGCAGGAGTCGGGCAACCAGCAGCAGCGATCCGGCGAGCAGGAGCAGTCCGGCGACCAGCAGGAGTCGGGACAGCAGCAGGGATCCGGCGAGCAGCAGGAGTCGGGACAGCAGCAGCAGTCCGGCGAGCAGCAGGAGCAGTCGGGGGACCAGCAGCAGCAGTCCGGCGAGCAGCAGGAGCAGTCGGGGGACCAGCAGCAGCAGTCCGGCGAACAGCAGGAGTCGGGACAGCAGCAGGGATCCGGCCAGCAGCAGGGATCCGGCCAGCAGCAGGGGTCCGGCCAGCAGCAGGAGTCCGAGGAGCAGGAGTCCGAGGAGCAGGAGTCCGAGGAGCAGGAGTCCGAGGAGCAGGAGTCCGAGGAGCAGGAGTCCGAGGAGCAGGAGACCGAGGAGCAGGAGACCGAGGAGCAGGAGACCGAGGAGGAGCAGGTCAGTCCGTAGGCCGGCCGTCGTGACGACCCTGATCATGTGAGGGGGAGCGGTGGGCAGGGTCTTCCTCAGCCACGCCAGCGAGGACGCCGAGCTGGCCGGCACCGTGCACGGGTGGCTGTGCGCCGACGGACACGACGTCTTCCTCGACCAGGACCTGCGGGACGGCATCGTCGCCGGTGACGAGTGGGAGCAGCGGCTGCTCGAGCGCCTCCGCTGGGCCGACGCGGTCGTCTGCCTCGTCACGTCGGCCTACACCCGGTCGGTGTGGTGCACGGCGGAGGTGACCTTCGCCCGGTCACGGGGCAGCCGCCTGGTGCCGGTCCGCGCGGAGGCCGGCGCGCGGCACCCGCTGCTGACCGCCGTCCAGCACGTCGACGTCACGAAGGGCGAGGAACGAGCACGGGCCGGTCTGGCCGAGGCACTCGTACGGATCGACTCCGCCGGCGGTCGCGGCTGGCCGGACGACCGCTCGCCCTTCCCGGGCCTGCGCCCCTTCGACGTCGACCAGCACCGGGTGTTCTTCGGCCGCGAGCACGACGTCGAGCAGCTGGCCGCACTGCTCAGGTCACCGGCCGAGCGCGCCGACGGGACCGCTCTGCTGGTGGTGGGGCCCTCGGGGTGTGGCAAGTCCTCGCTGGTCCGTGCCGGCCTGCTGCCGGTGGTGGCCGAGGAGCCCGAGTGGTGGACCCTGTCGCCGTTCCTCCCCGGCACCGACCCGGTCGGCGCCCTGACGCGGGAGCTGGCGGCCGCGGCCCGGCTCCTGGACCGGGACTGGTCGCTGGCCGACGTCCGTTGCCGGCTCGACCACAGGGGGCTGACCGAGCTGGCCGACGAGCTGCTGCTCGCCGTCCCCGGGCACCGCCGACGTCGGCTGCTGGTCGTGGCCGACCAGTTCGAGGAGGTGCTGACCCAGGCGGCTCCGGGCGACCGGGCTCGCTTCGCCGCTCTCCTGCGGCCGGCGTTGACCGGGCCGGTCCAGCTGGTCGCCACCCTGCGGCCGGAGTTCCTCGAGCCACTGCTCACCGACCCCGACCTCAACGCGCTGCCCAAGCGCATCCACCCGGTGCAGCCCCTGCGCCGGGAGTCGCTGCGCGCGGTCGTCGAGGAGCCCGCCCGGCTGGCGGGCATCGAGGTGGACGACGACCTCGTCACCCGGCTGGTGGCCGACACCGACAGCGGTGAGGCGCTGCCCCTGCTGGCGTACACCCTGGCCCAGCTGGCCGAGGGGATCGGCCGGGGCGGCCGGTTGCTCACGAGCCGCTACGAGCAGCTCGGCGGGGTCCAGGGGGCCCTCACCCGCCAGGCCGAGGCCGCCCTCGCCGACGCGATCGCCGCGACCGGCCGCAGCCCCGACCAGGTGGTCAAGGAGCTGCTCCGGCTGGTCACCGTGGACGAGCAGGGCCGCCCCACCCGGTGGCGCGTGTCCCGCGACGAGCTGCCCGAGCAGGTGGCCATCGAGCTGGACGCGTTCGTCGCCCGCCGGCTGCTGACCACCGACCGCGAGGACGACCGCGTGGTCGTCGGGGTCGCCCACGAGGCCTTCCTCACCGCCTGGCGGCCGCTGCGGGAGGCCATCGAGGCCGCGTCCACCGCGCTGCGGGCCCGTCGTGCCGTCGAGCAGGCCGCGGCCGAGTGGGTGGCTGCCGACGAGCCGCTGTCCCGGCTGTGGGAACGCGGCCAGCTGGCCGCCGCGCTGGCCGACACCGGGGCGCGCCTGCAACGAGGACGTGCGCAGGGGACGCTGGTCACCGACCGGGTCGAGCTCAGCGCGCGGGCCCGCGAGTTCCTCCGGTCCAGCATCCGGCGTGACCGGCGACGGCGGCGCCGCAGCACGGTCGTGCTCTCGGTGCTGCTGGTCCTCGCGCTCGCCGGGGCGGGCCTGGCGACGCTCGCGCAGAACGCCGCGCAGCGCAGCGAGCGGGCGGCGGTGGCCCGCCAGCTCGTCGCGCAGGCGGACGAGGCGCGGGCGACCGACCCGCGCACGGCTCTGCTGCTCGGCATCGCGGCCGAGCACCTCAGTCCCGACGCGGAGACCCGGTCCAGCCTGGTCGAGACCCTCACGCACACCCGGTACGCGCGCACCCTGCCCCACGACGACGACGTGGTGGACCTGGCGCTCACCGGGGACGGGGCCACCCTCGCCACGGCCGGCATGGACGGCCGCGTCGTGCTGTGGGACGTCGCCGACCCGGCCCACCCGGCCCGGGTCGGGCCGCTCTTGACCGGCCACCGGGAGTTCGTCTACTCGGTCGAGTTCTCCCCGGACGGGCGCACCCTGGCCTCGGCCAGCGGGGACGGGACGGTGGTCCTGTGGGACGTCAGTGACCCGGCCGGGCCCGAGGCGATCGGCGACCCGCTGACCGGCCACACCGGCCAGGTGCACGCGGCGGTGTTCAGCCCGGACGGGCGCACGCTGGCCACCGCGAGCGCCGACGGCACGGTCCTGCTGTGGGACGTCGCCGACCCCGCCCGACCCCGTCGGCTCGGGGCACCGGTGCCCGCCGGTGGTGACCGCGTGACCACGGTGGCCTTCTCCCCGGACGGGCGCGTGCTGGCCTCCGCCGGTTTCGACCGCGTCGTCCGGCTGTGGAACGTCGCCGACCCGGCCGCCCCACGGCAGATCGGCGAGCCGCTGACCGGTCACCGCAACGCGGTGTGGGCGGTGGCGTTCGCCCCGGGGAGCCCCGTCCTCGCCACCGCGAGCGCCGACGGCACCGCCCTGCTGTGGGACGTCGCCAACCCCCAACGGCCCCGCCGGCTGGGACAGCCCCTGGCCGGCCACGTGAGCCAGGTGTTCTCGGTGGCGTTCGCCCCTGACGGCCGCACCCTGGCCACCGCGAGTGCTGACCGGACCGTCCGCCTCTGGGACCTCGCCGACCCGGCCGACCCGCAGCCGCTCGGCGATCCCCTCACCGGGCACACCGACCGAGCGAACGCGGTGGCCTTCGCTCCGGACGGGAGGACGCTGGTCAGCGGGAGCACCGACCGGACGGTGGTGCTGTGGGACCTCGCCGACCCGGCTCGGCCACGGCCGATCGGCGCGCCCCTGACCGGGCACCCCGACGACGTGTACTCGGTGTCCTCCGCCCGGGACGGGCAGCTGCTGGCCAGTGGCGGGGCCGAGGGATCGGTCCTGCTGTGGGCCGCAGGGGACGGCGGCCGGCGGGAGGTCGGCCGGATCCCCGCGGACCCGGGCGGTGGGGTGCGCCCGGTCACGCTGACCCCGGACGGGCGCGTGCTGGCCACGGCCGGCTCGGACGGGGCGGTGTCGCTGTGGGACCTCACCGACCCGGCCCGGCCGACCCCGTCCGCGGAGCCGCTGGCCGGCCACGAGGGACAGGTGTACGCGCTGGCGTTCAGCTCCGACGGACAGGTCCTCGCCAGTGCGGGTGCCGACGGATCGGTCCGCCTGTGGGACGTCGCCGACCCCGACCGTGCGCGAGCGCTCGGCGGGCCGCTCACCGACCACACCGGGCAGGTGTTCTCGGTGGCGTTCGCGCCGAGCGGACGGGTGCTGGCCAGCGGCGGCTCGGACAACGCGGTCGTCCTCTGGGACCTCGCGGACCCGGCCGAGCCGCGCCGACGGGGCCCCGCCCTGGAGGACCACACCAGCTCCGTCACGTCCCTGGCCTTCGCCCCGGACGGGCACACCCTGGCCGCGGGCGGTGCCGACCACACGGTCCTGCTGTGGGACGTCGCCGACCCCGACGACCCCCGCCGGTGGTGGCCCGTGCTGACGGGACACACCGGCCCGGTGTCCTCGGTGGCGTTCGGCCAGGACGTCAGGACCCTGGCCAGTGGCGGTGCGGACGGCGCGGTCGCCCTGTGGGACCTCACCGACCGGGACCGGCCCCGCCTGCTCGGTCGCCCGCTGGACGAGCAGGGCGGGCCGGTGAACTCCGTCGGGTTCGCCGGTGAGCTGACGCTGGTCAGCGGCGGCGGGGACCGGGCAGTTCGGCTGTGGGACCTCGGCCCGCTCCGTCAGGTCCGGGAGCAGCCTACCGAGCGGGCCTGCGCCATCACCGGTCGCGGACTCGACCGCGCCGAGTGGGACCGCTACGTCGCGGGACTGGCGTACCGCGACACGTGTGCAGCCTGATCATCGCCCCCTCGTCGCGGGAGGTTCGCAGTGACGACCCGGACTCCGACCGACGCCCTCATCGATGCCTGGCGCGAACAGCGGAGCTGGTCCCGCACCGCCAGCCGGCTCAAGAAGCGGCTCGTCCGGTGGCGCACCACGGCTCTCGCGCTGGCCATCGCCGGGGCCGTGCTGGCCACGCTCGCCACCCAGGTCGGGCTCGGCAGCAGCGTCGGCCGGGGACTCAGCGTCGCCGCCGCCGTGGTGCTCGCCGTGGTGCCGGTCATCCGCACCGCGCAGCTGGGACGCGACCGGGTCGAGGCCTGGACCCGGGCCCGGTCGGTCGCGGAGGGGCTCAAGGAGGAGGTCTACCTCTACCTCACCGGGACCCCGCCGTACGACGGCGCCGGCCGGGAGGCCGAGCTCGCGAAGCGGACCTTCGCCATCACCGACGACGCCGAGGACCTCGCCGGCCACACCCTCGGCCGGCCGAGCGAGGACGAGCCGCTGCCGCCCGTCGAGGACGTGCAGTCCTACCTCAGTGCCCGCGTGCAACCGCAGATCGACCGGTACTACACGCCCGGAGCGGCCCGGCAGCAGCGGCGGCTGGCGACGTTCCGCGCGATCGAGTTCGGGCTGGCGCTGCTGGGCGCGTTGCTCGGCGCCGTCGCCGCCGCCACGCGGCTCGACGCCGTCGGCGCCTGGGTCGCGGTGGTCACGACGGTGGGGGCGGCGATCACCGCGCACGTCGCTGCGGCCCGCTACGAGCACCTCGTCATCGCCTACCTGTCCACCGCCCGGCAGCTGAGAGCCCGGGTGGCGCAGTGGCGCGACGGCACGGACCACAGCCCCGGAGCGGCCGCCCGGCTGGTGCGCGACTGCGAGGACGTCATCTCGCGCGAGAACGAGAGCTGGATGGCCGCGTGGAGCCGCGACGACGGCGGGAGGGCCGAGTCCGCACCCGCCGGGCGCTGACCGGCCGCGGCCGCGACGGGGCACCTGCGGCGGCTCGTGAGCCGCCGGCCGGGGACCCGCGGCGATGTGCGCCTCGGGCGCGGGCGACGGGTCCGACGACGCCGTGAGCGCACATCACCGATGCCCGCCGAGGCCGGCTGCCGCCGTCCTCGGAGGGTGTGCCCATCCGACGCGCGGCGCCGGTGGGCACACCCTCCGAGGACTCAGCAGGCTACGGCCCGGTCACGGCGCGGTGGGGCCCTCGTTCGACTTGGCCGGGGGGATCAGCGGGTCCGGCACGGGAGCGTCCGTCCCCCGAGGGCCGCCCGTGCCCGACGCCGGCGCGGGGGGCGGCACGACGACGTCGACCCCCTCGACGGTGACCCCCTCGGCATCGGCCGTGTCGGTGCCGGCGTGGTGGCGGCCGGACGCACGACCGGTCAGCTTGTCGATGCTGCCCTGCAACGGAGCCGGGGCGGCGGTCCTGGCCTTGTCGAGGGCCTGCTGGACCTCGGGTCGTTCCATCACCCCGGCCGCGGCCTGCCTGATCTGCTCGTACCGGTCCTGTCCGGCGCGCGCGCCGAGCACGTACCCGACACCGAAGCCGAGTGCCAACGACAACCTGCCCATGCCTCTTCTCCAGCCCTTCTCGAGTCGTTCCCCTGTCTCGGCGAGCACCTTCGGCGCCGCCTCGGCCGCCGCGCCCACCGTGAGCAGCGCGTGCAGACCCGTCCGTCCGGCGTTGCCGGCGCCCGCGGCCACCCTGGGGAGGGCTGCCACGACCGCCTCGGTGGCCGCACCGGTGGCCTGCAGGGCCGAGTCCGTCCCGGCGCGGGCGGCACGCCAGGCCGCCTCCCCGGTCGTGGCCAGCCACGGCGCGAGGCGCGCGGTGACCGCGTCGGTGTGGGTCCGGGCCGCCGTCGAGGCCTCGCGTCCCCACCGCGCGGCGTCGACGGCCGCACGGCCGACCGACCGGGCACCTGCCGACGCGCCCTCCCACGCCAGGCGACCCGAGGCCTCCAGGACCGGTCCGGCCGCCGCGGCGAGCTGAGCGGCTCGAGCGCGGGCGGCCGCACCGGCGGCGGCTGTGCCGACGGCGGCGCGGCGCGGCGCCGGCCTGCGCCGGGCGGGTGCGCGTCGCCGGAGGGTCGCCGACCCGAGAGCCGGCCGGCCGCGCCGGCGCACCGCCGCGACGACGGCCGCGGCCAGGCCCACGAGCACGAGCACGGCGGCCGCCACCGAGCGACCGCGTCCCGCGGAGTCGCTCCCGGCGAGCCGGCCGCCGTCCGCTCCCGGTGCGGCTCCGGTCGTCGCGCCCTGCGTCGGCCCTGCCTCGGTCTGCATCGGCTCGCCCTGCGTCGGCTCGCCCTGCGTCGAGTCGGCTCCGGCGGGCTCGG
This sequence comes from Geodermatophilus sp. SYSU D01105, assembly GCF_054050095.1. Taxonomy (NCBI): domain Bacteria; kingdom Bacillati; phylum Actinomycetota; class Actinomycetes; order Geodermatophilales; family Geodermatophilaceae; genus Geodermatophilus; species Geodermatophilus sp. SYSU D01105. Next base: position 160,529 of record NZ_JBJGYR010000004.1, on the reverse strand, counting down.
CCTCGGTCGGCAGGAGGCTCTCCGAGCCGGCCCGCGAGTACTCGATCCCGTAGTGCCGGTAGAGCTCCGCCTCCTGCTCCTGGGACAGCTCCCGCGAGGGACCGAACCGTGGCGCGGCGTCGACGTCGGCCCGGATGACCGCGACCTGCACCCGGTTCCCGCTCCCGGTGGCGTCGAGGAGCGGGACCACCACGGTGACCTCGTCGCGTTCGGCGTACAGCCACTCCGGCAGCCCGGTCGCCTCGTCGGCCAGCAGGGCGGCGCACACGCCGATCTCCTCGCCGTCCCGGTCGACCACCGTTGCGCCGACCCAGTCCCTCGCTGCGTCCCGATCCGGCAGTGTCATGGCTTCTTCCTGTCGTGAGCGGCGGGCGACGGAGCCGCCACGCGGGCGGCCGTCGCCCCGAGCTACCCACCGGTGGGCGCGTCAACCCGGCGTCGTCGGCCCGGGCGTGCCGCGGGGACCCGTCGGCGCCGCGCGCTCACCAGCGTGATCGCCGTCCTCCCACCGATGAGAACCGCCGTCGGCCATGGTCTCTCCCACGACACCGGACATCCCGGCGCGGACACAGCAGCCGGGCGATCAGTTGAGGAGCACGCTTTGGGCGCGATCAAGGTCCACGAGTTCACCACCGTCGACGGGGTGGTCGACGTCCCCATGTGGACGGTCGACTACGGCTTCCCCGAGGACCTCGCCGCCTCGATCGGTGCCCTCACGGCCTCGTCGTCGGGCATCCTGCTGGGCCGCACCACCTTCGAGATGTTCGCGCCGGCCTGGTCGACCCGGACCGTGGAGGAGGACGAGGGCGCCCCGTTCTTCAACGACACCCGCAAGTACGTCGTCTCCTCCACGCTCACCGACGCCGAGTCGGTGTGGCAGAACTCGACCGTGGTCGGGGGGTACGACGCCGACCGCCTGCGCGCGCTCAAGACCGAGGTGGACGGCGACTTCTACGTGAGCGGCAGCGCCACCCTGGTGCGCGCCCTGCTGGCCGACGGCCTGGTCGACGAGCTGCACCTGTACGTCTACCCGGTGGCCCTCGGGGAGGGCATCCGGCTCTTCCCGGACGGCGCCCCGCGGACGCCGCTGTCCCTGCTCGGTGCCGAGAGCCTCAGCAACGGGGTGGCGCACCTGAGCTACGGCCAGGCGCCCGCCGCCGGCTGAGCACGGCCGGGAGGGCCGGGCTCCCGTCCCGGGAGTCCGGCCCTCCGCCGGCCGTGCGGGGAGCGCTGCAGCAGCCGGCCCAGCCGGTCGGCGTGCCGGCGCAGGACCGGGAGGAAGGGCGCCTGCAGGGCCCTCCACCATGACCCTGCCGGTGTCGGGGACGACGTGATGGGGGGAGCCGATCGGCCGTGGCCGGCCCGGCGCTACCCGGGGAAGGGCAGCGGCGAGACCCCGGGCGGATCCGCGACCACCCGTGCGCGCGGTCGCCCGCGGAGCCCGCGCTGCGCGGTCGACGCCCGCCGCGCCGCCTGGCGGGCCACCCGCCGCGCCGACTCCTGCCGTTCCGCGGTACGGCGGGCGTGCAGCTCGAGGGCCTCGTCCGTGCCCGGCGCGGAGAAGCCCTCCGCGGTGAGCCGGCAGGCGGCCAGCCGGACCCACCGCGTCCGGTCGTCGACGTCCCGGACGCCGACGACCAGCCCCACCCCCTGGCGCCGCAGCGCGAGCGACACCCCGCGGACGGCGGCCTCCGCGGCGCCGGCCGCCTCCGCAGCGGGGCCGTGGAGCCACGTGACGTGCCCGACCTCGGCGCGGGCGCGGTCGTCGCGCTCACGCCAGGCGATGTCGGACAGCGGCGAGAGCGCGACCTCGAGCGCGTGGCCGAGGTCGTCGACGACGACGTGCAGGTCGGTGCCGCCGTCGGCGCCCGGCACCCGCTCCACCCGGGGCCGGTGGCCCTGCCCGGTGAGCCACCCCGTCAGGCCGTGCTGGTACCGCAGGTGCTCGTACGCGCGACCGGCCGCGGCCCCCGGACAGAGGAGGCCGCACGGTGCCTCGGCGGGATGACGGAAGGAGGGCCGGCCCCCGGCGATCGAGACCCGCAGCCGCGACCCGCAGCCGCCGGCCTCGCGGGAACACCAGAACCCGCCGCCGTAGTGCCGCTCCAGCCGCCGGGCCTCGACGGGGCTCTCCGGCAGCGCGACCGCGTGCGTGCCCGCGGGCCCGTCGGTCACCGCCCACACCAGTTCGCTCGACACCCGGCCCTCCTCCACTCCGGGACGGACGGTAGGGCGGGGGTACGACAGGACGGCGGTGTCCGGCTGCGGGCTTCGCCCGCGCGGAGCGGGGGTATCGCGGCACCACGTTGTCCGGCGGGTTTCCTGCGACGAGGGAGGACCAGCGATGAGCACCCGGGTGGAGAAGTCGATCCAGGTCGACGTGCCGGTGCGCACGGCCTACGACCAGTGGACGCAGTTCGAGGACTTCCCGCACTTCATGGGCGGGGTGCGCGAGGTGCGCCAGCTCGACGACGAGCGGCTGCACTGGGTCGCCGAGATCGCGGGCGTCCGCCGCGAGTGGGAGGCCAGGATCCTGGAGCAGGTGCCCGACCAGAAGGTCGCCTGGGCCGCGACGGAGGGCGCGACCAACGCCGGAGCGGTCCGGTTCCAGCCCGCCGGGGCCGGTTCGACCATCGTGTACCTGTCCCTGGACTACGAGCCCGAGGGGCTGGTGGAACAGGTCGGCGACAAGCTCGGCATCGTGGAGCGTCAGGTCCGCAGTGACCTCGAGCGCTTCAAGGCCCTGGTCGAGAGCGAGGGCTACGCCAGCGGCGGGTGGCGCGGCTCCGTCAACGAGCACCTCGACGTCGGCACCCCGGATGCGGGTGCCGCCTTCGCCACCCGCGGGGACAGCGGCAAGGCGGGGGTCTCGGCGACGACTGTCGTGGCCGGTGTCGCCGCGGTGGCCGGTGCCGCGGCCGCGGGCGTCGCCGCTGCCTCGTCCTCGGGCGGCCGCGAGGCCGAGGAGAACGAGGGGACGGTCCAGCCGCAGGAGGTCACCGTCGTCGCGCAGCCGCCCGCCGACGCGGTGCGCGACGACGTCCTGATCGAGGAGTCGGACCCGGAGGGCTACACCACGTCACCCTCCACGGAGGGCGTCGAGAAGGGCGTCCGCGGTACCGGCGACGACCCCATGATCGGAGGCGGCAGCCGCTGACCCCCGTGTCGGTGGAGGGCCGGGTCCCTCCACCGACCGCGGGTGCGGCCGTGCCGCCGCCACGCCCGCCGGGACGGCCGGGCTCAGCGGGGGCGGCCCCGGCGACGGGCCGGCCGCGCCAGGGACCAGTCGAGCACCCAGGTCTGCCCCGGCGCGAGGCCGGCCCACCGGCGCGACGCGTCCCGCACCGACGCCGCGGCGGCCTCCAGTCGTTCCCGCGGGTACTCGGCGGCGGCGAGCTCGGAGGGGAGGACCTGCGCGCCCCGCGCGAGACGACCGACGAGGTCGGCCAGCCCCTCCGCGCGCTGAATCCGTCCGGCACGCTCGCGCTTGAGCCGCTCGGACCGCTCGGCGGCGTGCGGGGGCTGGCGGCCCGACACGTGCCGCATGCTCCGCCACACCACGCCGTCGGCCACGCACCCCCAGATCCCGTCGGACACCTCCAGCCCGGCCTCGACCACCGCGTGCACGAGGTCGTGCGGGAGGTCGGCACCCCCGCCGGCGCCCCGCATGGCGAACACCACGCCGTCGTCACGCTCGACGAGGGTCTCCACCGGACGGCGGTCGGCCATCCGCCGGAAGGTCATCCGCACAGCCGCAGTGTCGGCCGCGGGTCAACGGGGTTTCAGCGCCGCGCCTCGGAGGGGGAGCGGCCGTACCGCCGTCGGTAGGCGGCGGCGAAGCGGCTGGCGCTGGAGAAGCCCCACGCCGCGGCGACGTCGCTGACCGTGAGGGCGGGCCGCGCCAGGAGGTCCGCGTGCGCCCGCTGCAGCCGGATCCCGGTCAGGTACTCGGTCGGCGTGCAGCCGAGCCACTCGCGGAAGCCCTCCTGCAGCCGCCGGACGCTGGTGCCGGCCAGCGCGGCCATCTCCCCGGCGGTCCAGGGCCGGGCCGGGTCGCCGTGCAGGTGGTCCACCACCCGCTTGACCGTCCGGGGCTGGGCCACCACCGCCCGGCCGCCGTCCGGGCAGCTGCTGAGCAGGAACCCCGCGGCGATCGCCCCCGCGAGCTGCTCGCGCACCACGCTGGTGCCGAACAGGTCGGGTGCGCGCAGGTGGGCGGAGAGGCCGGCGACCAGCTGGCGCCACGCCAGCCCCTGCCCCGAGTCGAGGTCCACCTGGTCGGGCAGCGAGCACCGCGTGCCCGCGCGGTCGCTCCCGAGGACCCGCTCGGCCTCCCGCTCCAGCCACGCGCTGTCGAACTTGACCCCGAGGACGGTGCAGGTCGCGTCCCAGTGGCTGATCAGCGACGGGGTGTCGGCCCGGAACACCGTCCCCTGCCCGGGCAGCGAGGTCACCCGGCCGTGGCGTCCCCTGCTCTCGAGGTGCCCGGTCAGCGGCATGTTGACCTCGTAGGCGCCGGGGTAGTCGCACTCGATCGCCACGTCGGCCCCCCAGCCCACGTGCCCCACCAGGACGTGGCCCAGGTCCAGCGTGCGCAGCGTCAGCCGCGGCTCGGAGGCGCCGCCCAGCTGGCGCAGCTCGTGCGGGAAGTACGCCTCGGCGACGACGCGGGACGCCTGCCCCCAGTCGGAGGGTCCGCTGCGCCGCCGTCCGGACACGCGTTCGAGGTTACCCGAGCCGCCGGCCCGCCTGAGACGCCGATCACAACACCGCCGCGCAATGGGTGCCGGCGCCGCGCGATGGGTGTCGTGGGCTCCCCGCCGCCGACCTAGCTTTCCCGACCAACCACGGCCCGCCCGTGGAGCCGACCGAGTCCGGAGGGGACCGATGACGATCACCCAGCAGCCCGCCGACGCCACGGAGCAGCGCGACCTGTCCTGGCTCGACGACGTCACGATGACCGAGCTCGAGCGCAACCCCTACCCGACCTACGAGCGGCTCCGCCGCGAGGCGCCGCTGGCGTTCGTGCCGGTGCTCGGCTCCTACGTCGCCTCGACCGCCGAGGTGTGCCGCGAGATCGCCACCAGCCCCGACTTCGAGGCCGTCATCACCCCCGCCGGCGGCCGGACGTTCGGCCACCCGGCGATCATCGGGGTGAACGGCGACGTCCACGCCGACCTGCGCTCCATGGTGGAGCCGGCGCTGCAGCCGGTCGAGGTGGACCGGTGGATCGACGACCTCGTGCGGCCCATCGCCCGCAGCTTCCTCGAGCAGTTCGAGGACGACGGGCACGCCGAGCTGGTCGGCCAGTACTGCGAGCCGGTCAGCGTGCGCGCCCTCGGGAACCTGCTCGGCCTCCGGGACGTGTCCTCCGACCAGCTGCGCGACTGGTTCCACAAGCTGAACCGGTCGTTCACCAACGCCGCGATGGACGAGAACGGCGAGTTCGCCAACCCGGAGGGCTTCGCCGAGGGCGACGCCGCCAAGGCGGAGATCCGCGCGGTCGTCGACCCGCTCATCGACCGCTGGACCACCGAGCCCGACGACAGCGCGATCTCCCACTGGCTGCACGACGGCATGCCGCCCGGCCAGACCCGCGACCGCGAGTACATCTACCCGACGATCTACGTCTACCTGCTCGGCGCGATGCAGGAGCCGGGCCACGGCATGGCCTCCACGCTGTTCGGGCTGTTCAGCCGGCCCGAGCAGATGGAGGAGGTCGTCGACGACCCGACCCTGATCCCGCGGGCCATCTCCGAGGGCATGCGGTGGACCTCGCCGATCTGGTCGGCCACCGCCCGCATCTCCACGAAGCCGGTCACCGTCGCCGGCGTCGACCTCCCCGCCGGGACCCCGGTGATCCTGTCCTACGGGTCGGCCAACCACGACACGGACCGGTACGAGGCGCCGACCGTCTACGACCTGCACCGCCCGCCGCTGCCGCACCTGGCCTTCGGCGCCGGCAACCACGCCTGCGCCGGCATCTACTTCGCCAACCACGTCATGCGGATCGGCTTGGAGGAGCTCTTCGAGTCCATCCCGGTCATGGAGCGCGACACCCGGGAGGGCGTCGAGTTCTGGGGCTGGGGCTTCCGCGGCCCGACGAGCCTGCACGTCACCTGGGAGGTCTGAGATGACCTGCGCCCCTGCACAGACCCACGCGGTCACCGTCGGGGACCGGCGCGTCGAGTGCGCACCGGACCAGTCCCTGCTCGACGCGTTCCTCCGCGCGGGCGTGTGGATGCCGAACTCGTGCAACCAGGGCACCTGCGGCACGTGCAAGCTGCGCGTCCTCGACGGCGAGGTCGACCACCGCGGCTCGCCGTCGGAGACCCTGACCGACGAGGAGCGGCGAGCCGGCATGGCGCTGGCCTGCCAGGCCAGCCCGCGGTGCGACACCGTCGTCAGCTCACCGGCCGCCTCCGGTCCCGTCCGCGGCACCCACCCGCTGCGCGACCTGGTGGCCACCGTCCTCGACGTGGAGGACGTCGCGCGCGACACCCGGCGGCTGCTGCTCGGCCTCGACGAGCCGCTGGCGTTCTCCGCCGGGCAGTACGTGGAGCTGGTCGTCCCGGGCAGCGGCGTGCGCCGCCAGTACTCGCTGGCCAACACCCCCGAGGAGGACAAGGTCCTCGAGCTGCACGTCCGCCGGGTCCCGGGGGGCCTCGCCAGCGACGCGTGGCTGTTCGGGTCCGTGGCCGTGGGCGACCGGGTCGAGCTCACCGGCCCGCTGGGCGACTTCTGCCTCCCCGCCGAGGCCGAGGACGAGGGCGAGCCCATGGCCTGCATCGCCGGCGGGACCGGGCTGGCCCCGTTCGTGGGCATCGTGCGGACGGCGCTGCGGCGGCGACCCGACCGCGAGATCGTGCTCTTCCACGGCGTCCGCGGGGCCGAGGACCTCTACGACGTCGACCGGCTGACCGAGCTCGCGGCCACCCACCCGGGCTTCCGGTTCGTGCCGGTCCTGTCCGAGGAGCCCGATCCCGCCTGCCGGGCCGGCTTCCCGACCGACGCCTTTCTCGAGGACGTCGCCAGTGCGCGCGGCTGGTCGGGGTGGCTGTGCGGCCCGCCGCCGATGGTCGAGGCCGGGGTCAAGGCGTTCAAGCGCCGCCGCATGGCGCCCCGCCAGATCCAGCGGGAGAAGTTCACCCCCGCCGACGCCCTCGGCACGGAGGCCGCCGGGGCATGAGGACAGCCGGGAGCGCCGGCGCCCGGTCCGACCGGGCGCCGGCGCTCCCCGCTCTCCCTGGTCAGACCCGGGGCAGCCCCACGAGGATGCCGTCCCCGTCCCGCATCGGATCCAGCGGATCGGTGTCCACGTGCCGCGCCGTCCGCCACTCGCCCGGGGCCCAGGCGCGCACCAGCAGACCGTCCTCGGCCAGGGCGACCAGCGCGCCGCCCTCCGTGGCCAGCATCTCGGCCTCCACCCGTTCCTCGTCGCCGACCGCGATCCGCACCGTCCACACCGGCATGCCGCGTTCCCCCTCGCCTCGGAGGTGCTCATAGCTGGCACCCGCACTGCGAGAACCCAACCCGTCCTGGGGGACGAGCGTCAACACCGCGTGGGCGCGTCGTTGTCCCCCGGGCGCGTCGTGGCCGACCAGCCGACCGCGAGCAGCCTCCGCGGGCCGTCCCCGGTGGCACAGTTCCCGCATGGACGAAGCGGGCGCCCGGGCGACGCTGCAGCACTACTTCGACCACACCGCGGCCGGGGAGGACGAGGTCGCACACCAGATCTACGCCGAGGACGCCGTCCTGGAGTTCCCGCAGTCGGGCGAACGGTTCGAGGGCGTCGCGAACCTCCTGGGCTGGCGGGTGGCGTACCCGGCGCAGGTCGACTTCGAGATCCAGCGCGTGCGGGGCCAGGGCGACGTGTGGGTCGTCGAGCTCCGGCTCCGCTACGACGGCGGGCCGTGGAAGAACGGCGTCGACATCCTGGAGTTCCGTGGCGAGCTGGTGGTCCGCGAGACGGCGTACTCCATGGACCCCTGGGAAGCGCCGCAGTGGCGGGCCCGCTGGCGGGCGGCACCGCCGGTCGGCTGACCCGCCGCGCCGGCCCGCCGTGTGCGTCACCGGGACGGTCCGGGATCGGGCACGCTTCGGCGCATGAGCGACACCGCGCAGGTCGCGCTGACGGTCGTCTGCTACGCCGTGGCGGCCCTGGCCCAGCTGACCGCCCTCGTGCTCCTCGCGCGGGAGGCCCGGCGCAGCAGCAGCGTCCTCCGCCGGTGGCACGAGGCCGACCCGCGACAGCGCGCGGAGCTCCCCGGCCTGGTCGGCGACCTGCTCGGCAACTCCTTCGACCGCGGCGCCGCCGTCGTCCTGCTGGTGGTGGGCGTCGTGACCGGCGCGCTGGGCCACTTCCTCAGCCTCTGACGCAGGGTCGTCCCCGAACGCGGAACCGGGGTCGGATCCGGGCGTTCCCCGATGGTCCGTGGCGCCCGGCGACGACAGGCTCGTGCCATGACATCGACACCGGTCCCTGACGCCGCCCCCCTCCGCTCCGCCCGCCCGCAGCTGCGCCGCAGCAGCACCGACCGGATGGCCGGCGGTGTCTGCGGAGGCCTCGCCGACCACCTCGGCGTCGACGCGGTGCTGTGGCGGGTCGGCTTCGTCGGCCTCACCCTCGCCGGTGGCGCCGGCGTCGTCCTCTACCTGCTGCTGTGGGTCCTCGTCCCCGCCGGCCCCACGCACCCGGGGGAGGCGCTCAGCCCGCTGGAGCAGCTGGTCCGCCGGCTGCACGACGCGGTCACCCGGGCCCGCGCGCGGACGCCGCAGGGCTGAGGCGCCGTTCACCGATGAGTCCGCGGCGGCGACCCGGTCCTCCCTCCGGGGGTGCCGAGGGGCGCCCGAGGAGGGACGAGATGACCGACGACGAGATCAGGGCGGCCGTCGCCGCCGAGCGCCGCGAGCAGGTCGCCCTGTACTCCTCGCTGTCCCCGCAGCAGTGGGACGCCCCGAGCCTGTGCGCGGGCTGGCGGGTGCGGGAGGTGCTGGCCCACACCACGATGCCCTTCCGCTACTCGCTGCCCCGGGTGGTGCTGGAGCTGGTGAAGGCGCGGGGCAGCTTCGACCGGGTGGCCGACCGGCGGGCGCACCGCGACGCCGAGACGCTCAGCCCGGCCCAGCTCCTGGCGTCCCTCCGGGACCACGTCGACCACCCCTGGTCGCCCCCCGGCGGCGGGCCGCTCGGGGCCCTGTCGCACGACGTCATCCACGGCCTGGACGTCTCCGTGGCCCTGGGGCTGGACGACGAGCACGCCTCGACCGAGCGGGTCGCCACGGTGCTGGCCGGGTTGCGGCCGAAGAACGTCGCCTACTTCGGCGTGGACCTCGACGGGGTCCAGCTGCAGGCGACCGACACCCCCTGGACCCACGGCGCCGGCCAGGCGGTCCGCGGCCGCGCCCGGGACCTGCTGTTGCTGGTCTGCGGCCGGCGGCTGCCCGCCGGCCGCCTGGAGGGGCCGGCCGCCGCGCGCTTCGCGACCGCCGGCTGACGGCCCGGGGGCAGCACACGACGATCGACCCTGCCGCAGCCCGGACGACGGTGGCACCGTCGCAGCACGCGGGTTCGGGCCGGCAGTGAGGAGCGTCGGGCATGGACGAGGCCACCGTTCGGGCAGCGCTGCTGCACTACCTCGACGCCAGTGCGGCCGGGGACGAGGACACCGCCTCGGAGATCTACGCCGAGGACGCCGTCCTGGAGTTCCCGCAGTCGGGGGAGCGGTTCGAGGGCGTCGCGAACTTCCGGGAGTGGCGGCGCCAGTACCCCGCGAGCCGCATCGACTACGCGCTCGACCGCGTGCGGGGCGGCGGCGACGTGTGGGTGGCGGAGCTGCGGGTCAGCTACGACGGCGGCCCGGAGCTCCGCGGCGTCGACGTCCTCGAGTTCGACGGCGGCCGGGTGACCCGCGAGACCATCTACGTGGCCGACCCCTGGGAGCCACCGGCCTGGCGCGCCCGGTGGCGGGCCGCGCCAGCCCGCGCTGCGGACACCACCGGCTGAGGGACCCGCGAATCGCGCACCCGCAGGCGGGTCGCTACGGTTGCCAACAGCCACAGTCCGGTGACCGCTCGTAGAGCAGCGAGGGCGAACCGGACGGCGCCGGGGGAGGGCCGCCGTCGACGCGTGGAGGAGGGGCAGCCGCAGCGTCCTCCCGCGGGACCGGGACAGGCACGGGGGGATCGGAGGTGCTCATGTCCATCCACGAACGCGGCCAGGCACGACCCGCAGGGGCCTCGACCCGCCGGGCCCGCTGAGGCCCCCGCGGCCGGGCACCGGCACGAGGACACGCGCATGGACATCCCCGCGATGCGGGCCTGCTTCGCCAAGGCGGCCGCGGCCGGCGACGAGGCGCCGCTGTACTTCTACTCCCACCTGTTCCTGACCCACCCCGAGACCCGGAAGCTGTTCCCCGTCTCGATGGCCCACCAGCGCGACCGGCTGTTCTCCGCGCTCGGGGACGTCGTCGCCCACGTCGACGACCTCGACCGGCTGGTCCCGATCCTGCAGGCGCTGGGTCGCGACCACCGCAAGTTCGGCACGGTCGCCGAGCACTACCCGGCCGTGGGCGCCAGCCTGCTCGCGACGCTCAAGCACTTCGACCCCGAGTGGAGCCCGGCCCTCGAGCAGGACTGGACGGCGGCCTACCAGCTCGTCGCGGAGGTGATGATCGAGGCCGCCGACGAGGCCGCCGACTCCCCGCCGTGGTGGGACGCCGAGGTCGTGGCCCACGAGCGCCGCACCGTCGACACCGCGGTGATGTGGCTGCGCCCCGAGCCGGAGTTCCCCTTCGAGGCGGGGCAGTCCATCTCCCTGGAGAGCGACGTGCGCCCCAAGCTGTGGCGCTACTACTCGCCGGCCAACGCCCCGCGCCCCGACGGGCTGCTGGAGATCCACGTCCGGGCCTACGACGGCGGGCCGGTGAGCACCGCCCTCGTGCGCCGCGTCGGACAGGGCGACGTGCTGCACCTGGGACCCCCGCTGGGGCACATCCTCTACGACGCGGAGTCCGACCGGGACCTGCTGCTCGTCGCCGGCGGCACCGGGCTGGCGCCGCTCAAGGCGGTCGTCGACCACGTGGCCCGCAACGGACCGCCGCGGCGGGTCGACCTGTTCGTCGGCTCCCGCACCGAGGAGCGCATCTACGACCGGGCCGACCTCGAGCGCCTGGCCGCCGAACACCCCTGGCTGACCGTGACCTTCGCCGTCTCCGGAGACGACCTGTCCTCGCTGGAGCAGGGGGACGTCGGTGAGGTCGTCGCGCGGCGCGGCCCCTGGACCAGCCGCGACGTCTACGTCGCCGGCCCCGCGGCGATGGTCGAGGACACGACGACGCGGCTGGTCAAGGACGGCGTCCGCCCCGAGCGCATCCGCAGTGAGGTGTTCGCCCCGAGCCGGCTGGGACCCAGCCTTGACGGAGAGGTGACCGAGTGACGATCGAGCAGGCCGGGCAGGGGCGCCGCGAGCGCCGGCTGAGCCCCGGGGACGTCCGCAGCGTCCAGTTCGACCGGGGCACCATGCTGCGCCCCGGGTACAGCGACGTCGAGGTCGACCGCTTCCTCGACCGGGTGGCCGAGGAACTGGCCTCCCTGCACGCGGAGAAGGCCGAGCTGCGCGACCAGGTCAACGCCCTCCGTGAGCAGGTCGCCGGCGCCACGGCCGTGGAGGCGCCCAGTGAGCAGGCCGTGCGGATCCTCGCCACCGCCCAGCAGACCGCTGACAGCTACGTCGCCGAGGCGGAGGACTTCAGCCGGCAGATGACCGCCGACGCCCGTGCCCAGTACGAGGAACAGGTGCGGCGGGCCCGTGAGAACGCCGGGGCGATCATCCAGGCCGCGCAGGAGGCCGCGGCGAGGATGGCCGGCGGTGGTGCGCAGCCGCTCCCGGCCCAGGGCGGCGAGCGGACGACCAGCCAGGACCTCGAGGACCAGGTGGCCTACCTCAAGGCCTTCGCCCAGGCCTGCCGGGTCCAGCTCCGCGCCTACCTGGAGGCCCTGCTCGCCGACGTGGAGAACGAGTGGGGCCGTGCCGACCCTGCCTCGCTCCAGCAGCTGCCGCCGCGTGCACCAGCGGGGCGGACCGAGACGCCGGCGCTCCCGCGGAACGTCGCCCGCGAGGTGCCGCTCGACGACCGCACCAGCGAGAGCCCGAAGGTCAGCGGCACCGAGGGGAGCGGGGTGGTCAGCCGGCGCAGCTGAGCGGTCCGGACCGGTCGGCAGGCGGGCGGCGCACCGTCACCCGATCGGGCGGAGGCCCCGGTCACGGAGGGCGACGCCTCGGCGCGGCCCATGGCGTCCGGCCATGATCGCCTCGATGCGTCACCGCCGCCGCCGCAGCCTGCCGGTCCTCCTCGCCGGCGTGGGGCTGCTGACCGCCACCTCCGCCTGCGCCGACCGCGGTTCGGGCGAGGCCGCGGCCCCGTCGTCCAGCGCGAGCTCCGCTGCCGGCCCGGCCGCCCCCAGCCCGGCCGCCGAGGAGGCGGGGCTCAGCAGCGAGGACGAGCTGGCTGCCGGCCTGCTGCCTCCCGAGGCGTTCGGCCCGGACGCCCAGGTCGTGACCGTCGACGTCCGCCAGCTCACCACCTCCGGCTCGGGCGGGCTGCCGCCGGGCGGGACGGTCACCCCGCCGGAGTGCGGGCAGAGCGTCGGGTCGACGCGGCTGACCCCCGAGGACTTCGGTGTCGTCGTCGCGCAGACGGCGACCACCGGTACCGGCGTGACCGCCCAGGTGCTGGCCGAGAGCGAGCAGGTGGACGGCCAGGAGCCGGAGTTCGACGAGCTGGTCGCCCGGTGCCCGGAGGTCACGGTGGAACTGCCCGACGGCTCCCGGGCCACCATCTCGTTCACCGACTTCGAGGTCCCCGACGTGGGCGACACCAGCGACGGCGTCGCCTTCACCACCGCCGTGCAGGGCGCGGACGGGACCAGCGTGACCGTCCCGACCCTGATCGCCGTGGCCGCCGACGGGCAGCGGCTGCTCTTCCTGCAGCAGACCGTCGCGACCTCGGCGCCGCTGGACGAGGCGGCCTTCACGGCACTGTTCGAGGACGCGTTCGAGGCCCAGCAGCAGGCCTGACACCCGATCGGGCGACAGGAGGGCCGGAGACGCCCTCCGGCCCTCCTCGTCCCGGTACAGATCGACCCCGACCGCGCCGATGGAGTGCGGCAGGGACGCACGGGACCGCCGCCCAGCCGGGTCGCGTCGTGCGCGGGGAGGAGCGGACGTGGCGGCAGTGCGCAACCGGATCGGTGCGACCGTTCTCGCGCTGGTCATCGCGGTCGCGGGAGGCGTCCTGGCGGCGGCGCCCGCGCAGGCGGCGCCGGCGGTGCGGATCGAGAAGATCTACTACAACAGCCCGGGCACCGACACCCGCTCGACGGTCAGCCTGAACGCCGAGTACGTCCTCCTCCGCAACACCACGACGCGGACGCAGACGATCACCGGCTGGACCGTCCGGGACGCCGCCGGGTGGGTCTACGCGTTCCCGGTCACCACCATCGCGGCCGGCAAGAGCGTCGTGCTCCGCACGGGCAAGGGCACCAACGCAGGCGCCACCCGCTACTGGCAGCGCACCAACTACGTGTGGAACAACGACAAGGACACCGCGCAGCTGCGCACCCGGGCCGGTGCGCTGGTGCACTCCTGCAGCTACAACGCGCCCACGGCGGTCTCCAGGACCTGCTGACCTGGCGGCCTCAGCCGACGGGGACGTCCTCGGGCTCGGTGAGCCGCCACGGCCGGACGACGGTGACCAGCACGGTGATCGCCACGAGCAGGGCACCGACCACGACGATGCCCATCGCGGCGGCGTCGTTGCCGAGCACGCCGACGAGCGGGGCCACCGCGGCGCCGACGCCGAACTGGACGGCGCCCAGCAGCGCCGCGGCCGCGCCCGCCGCCTCCCCGTGCCGCGAGAGCGCCAGGGCCGGCGCGTTCGGCAGCGCGAGGCCGCCGGAGAACAGGACCGCCCACAGCGGCACCACGACACCGGCCAGCCCGCCGGTGCCCGTGAGCGCGAGTAGGAGCAGCACCGCGCCGGCGACCGTCCCGGCGACGATGCCGGCGACCAGCACCTGGGCGGAGGTCCACCGGCGCAGCACGAGGGGGTTGAGCTGGGTGGCGGCGATCAGCCAGACCGCGCCGGCCCCGAACAGCAGCCCGAACTGCTGCTCGTCGAGCCCGAACTGGCGCTGGAAGACGAACGAGGAGCCGGAGACGTAGCTGAACAGGCCGGCCATCGTCAGGCCCGCCACGACGACCAGGCCGACGTAGGTCCGGTCCCTCAGCAGCCCGCGGTAGGTCCGCAGCGTCCCGGCCAGGCCGCTGCTGCGGCGGCGCTCCGGGGGCAGGGTCTCCCGCAGCCCCAGCGCCCCGACGGCGAGCAGCAGCAGGCCGTAGACCGCCAGCAGCGCGAAGATGCCGCGCCACGAGGTGAACCGCAGGATCTCCCCGCCGATGGTCGGGGCGAGCACCGGCGCGGCGCCGAGGACGAGGAACAGGCGGGACAGCATCGTCGCCGCGGCGCGCCCGGTGTACAGGTCGCGGACGACGGCCAGCGCGATCACCGCGCCCGACGCGGTGCCCACCCCCTGCAGCACGCGCAGCACCCCGAGGACGGCGACGTTGGGCGCGACCAGCACCAGCAGCGAGGCCACCACGTACAGCGCCGTCCCGGCCAGCAACGGCCGCGTGCGCCCGAAGGCGTCCGACAGCGGGCCGAGCACCAGTTGTCCGAGGGCGAGGCCGACCAGCGTGCCGGTGAGCGTCAGCTGGATCATCGCCGACGTCGTCCCCAGGTCCGCGGTGATCGTGGGCAGGGCCGGCAGGTACATGTCGATGGTCAGGGGCCCCACCGCGACGAAGGCCCCGAGCACCAGCGCGAGCAGGGGCCGACTCATCGGCGGTGCCGCGGGGGAGACGGCTGCGGGGGTGTCCCGGGTGGCGGGGTCCTGCGTGGTGGTCACGGGGGTCCTTCGGCTCGGACGGCGTCGACACGGCCCTCGTCGGCCGCCACGTACGACGAGGACAAGTCCGACCGGTGCCGGCTCATTCCACCGGCTCCGCGCGCCGGCCCTACTCCAGCGTGCCGGTGTAGATGACCTCCTCGGCGAGGGCCCGGAGCTTGACGTTGCGGTCGTTGCTGGCCCGGCGCAGCAGGTCGAACGCGGCGTCGGTCGGTGATCCGCAGCCGGGTCGTGAGGATGCCGATGGCGATGCCGATCCTGCGGTTGCCCTCCAGCGCCGCCTGCAGGCCGGTCGTGCTGCGGTGGGCCTCATCCAGGTCGCGCTGCAGCCGGTCGACCTGGGAGGACATGCGTTCCTGGAGCTCGGCCTGCCGGATGCGCAGCGCGGCGCGCACGACGGGCTCCCGCGGCCGGGCGGGGGGGACCGCGCCGTCCCCTGAGGGCTCCCGGCTGTGAGGAGTCGTGGACAAGGACCACCCACACGTGCGAGCCGTCGGCGGCGAGCGCCGGGCGGCGGGGCGCCGTCTGTTCGACCCCACGCGTCTCGGGAGACCCCAGCCGCCCGGGACCCGGCTCGTGCCGAGGCGGCCGCGGGTCGGCCAGGATGGTCGCCCGTCCCCCGACCAGCCCAGGAGCGCAGTCGTGACCGCTGTCCCCGGTTCCCCGCCGCCGGCCCCCCACGTGGTGCCGGCGTTCTTCGTCACCCAGCGGGTCACCCTGATGGTGAACCGCTACGAGGTCGTCGCCGCCAACCCCGACGGCAGCGAGGCGCACACGCTGGCCTTCGCCGAGCAGAAGCGGATGAAGCTCAAGGAGGAGGTGGTCTTCTACAGCGACGCGAGCAAGAGCCGCCGGCTGTTCTCCTTCAAGGCGCGCCAGCGGCTCGACGTCCACGCCGAGCACGACGTCCTCGACGAGCACGGCGCCGTCCTCGGCACGTTCAGCAAGCGCTTCGGGGCCAGCCTCCTGCGCTCCACCTGGGAGCTGTCGGCGCCGGGGATCACGGCCGTCGGCCGAGAACGCCGCCCGGTCATCGCGATCCTGCGGCGGATCTGGGAGCTCATCCCGTACCTCGGCGACGTCTGGATCCCCTTCGTCTTCCACTTCGACTTCGTCGACACCACGACCGGGGCCACGGTCCTGGTGAGTGAGCGGCAGAAGAGCATCCGGGACCGGTACACGGTGACCGTGCCCGACCCGCGGCTGGACTTCCGCGTCGCCGCGGCCATGGCCGTGGCGCTCGACGCCCTGCAGAGCCGCTGAGGGCGCCGGCCGGTACATGACGACTGCTCGACAGAGGCAACTCCCCCCGTCAATGGGGGTGCCGGGCGGCCGTCCCGTTCCCTAGATTCACCGGCAGCGGGGGTGGTCGTGAGCAGACCCGTCGAGCGCGGGCCCGGCTGCACCTGCGGGTGGGCAGAGACCATGCTCGACGGGACCGACCGCAGGCCGTCCGGACGTCGGTGGGCCGTGGGCTGCGGCGCGCTCCTCCTCCTCGCCGCGTGCACGTCCTCCCCCGCGGAGCGGGCGGAGGAGGCGGGCCCGGTGGCCGACTGCGGCACGGCGGAGCGGGCCGCGCCCGACCCCGACCGGCCGGTCGTCACGCTGGACCTCCGGCTCGAGGACGACCGCCGCACGGTGACCGGGACGGAGACGGTGGCCTTCACCCCGGACCTGCCCGTCCAGGAGCTGTGGTTCCGGCTGATCCCCAACGCGCCGCAGTCGGCCGGCCACGAGCTGCGGGTCGACGCCGTCCGGGGGGACGACGTGACCGGCGGCCGGCACGTCGCCGCCGAGGCCGCGCCCGGGACCCCCGGCGGTCTCTACCGGGTCGACCTGCGGGCGCCGGTCCCGGCCGGGCAGACCGTGTCCGTGGAGCTGGACTTCACGCTGCGGCTGACCACCGGCCGGACCCCGGCCGGCTTCGACCGGTTCGGCGTCCGGGAGGACGTCACCTGGTGGGCCAGCGGCTTCCCGCTGCTGACGTGGGAGCCCGGGCACGGCTGGGCGCGGGACCCGTTCAGCGAGATCAGCGGCGAGACGACCGCCGCCACGGTGGCCGACACGACCATCCGGGTGTCGGCGCCCGAGGAGCTCACCGTCGTCATGACCGGCGACCAGGAGCAGCCGCAGGCGGCGGCCGGCGGCCGGCGGGTGTGGGAGTCGCACGAACCGGTCTCCCGGGACGTGAGCGTGGCGGCGGGGGAGTTCGACAGCGCGCAGGTGCAGGCGGGCGACACCGTGGTGACCGCCGCCGTGCTGCGGGGGTCGGACACCTCCGCCGAGGAGCTGGCCGAGGACACCGCCGCGGCGATCACCCTGCTGGAGGCCCGGTTCGGGCCGTTCCCGTACCCGACCCTCACCGTGCCGCTGGTGGACGACGACGGCGGCGGCGAGGAGTACTCCTCCTCGATCCTGCTGGGCGACGAGGACTTCGGCCTGGTGGTCCACGAGGTCGCGCACATGTGGTTCTACGGCATGGTCGGCAACTCCCAGTTCCGCGACCCCTGGCTCGACGAGTCCTTCGCCACCTATGCCGAGACGGTCGTCGAGGACTGGGGGTACGACGAGGACGACCTGGACCGGGGTGGGCCGGTCGCCGGCACGATGGCCCAGTTCACCGACCAGGACGACTACGAGCGCCGGGCCTACTCGAAGGGCGCCGCCGCCCTCCTGGCGGCGCGGGAGGCGGTCGGGGCGGCGGCCTTCGACGAGGCGGTCCGCTGCTACGTCGACACGCAGGCGTGGACGATCGCGCGGCCCGAGGACCTCGCCCGCGCCCTCGAGGGCCTCCCGGACGCCGTCGACGTCCTGGTCGACGCCGGGGCGCTCGACCGGGCGGACGTGGAGGCCGCGGGGAACTGACCGGTCGCCCGCCTCGTCCGGCCGTCAGGCGGGCGCCGGCGGCGCGTACAGGTCCAGCGGCGCGGTGCCGGGGTAGCGGACGGTGAACCGGCCGCGCGTCCGCTCCGCACCACGGTGTCCGCGGTGGGCCGGCGCCGACCCGACGGGCCGGCCGGCGGGCAGCAGGCTGCGGTGGTCCAGGTAGTCGAACACCGCCAGCGGGGCCGGCGAGACGCCGAGCCGGCGCAGGTGCTCGGCCACCGGGTGGTCGCCGAGCTCCAGCGCGCCGGAGGCCGCTCCGATGCCCAGGCGCAGCCGGCCGGCCATCGGCACCACCGTCTCGACGAGCTGCCCGTCCCGCTCGCTGTACATGACCGCGGGCCGCCGGTCGGGGAACACCGGCCCGGCGGATCGGACGGTGAGCGACAGCACCGGCGTCGCGCCCTCGGCCAGGGACACCCGCCGGGCCGTCCGCTCCTCGGCGAAGTCCATGTCGGCGACGAACTTCGGGAACCCCCACAGCGCGACCCCGGCGTCCCGGGCCTCGGCCGTGGTCACCGGCAGGTGCAGCACGAACAGCGGCAGCCGGCGGCGCAGCAGCGGCAGCAGGCGTGGGGCCGGGCCGCGGGTCACCACGGCCGCGACCGAGAGCTCCCCGTAGGGCGCCAGCAGTCGGGGCGGGTCGTCGGCGGTGGTCACCGCGCGGTAGCGGAAGGCGGCCACCGACAGGAGGGCCCGCCCGTCGGCCCACCGGACCGGCCGCAGCAGGCCGGCGGGGAGGGCGGCGGCGACCGCGGCGGGGTCGGCGGGGTGCACCGAGGCGAAGCAGGCGCTGTCGGGGTAGCGCAGCGGCAGCCGGAACGAGCGGTCGCCGACCCGGACCTCCGGGGACGGACCCGCCCACTCGTCGGGATCGTCCCGGTTGGTCACGGCGGCTCCCCTCGGCGGCTGCCCCCAGCCTGCACGGCGCCGTCACGGTGTCCAGGGGCGCCCGGCCCCGTGGAGGGATCCCCCTCCCGGGGGAACCGGACGATCCGGCACCGCGCTGGGGTGGAGAGCGACGGGGACGCCGCCGATGCCTTGACCGTGGTGGAGCACGCCCCCGGCGCGCAGCGTGGCGCGCGGACCCGCCAGCGCACCGACCGGTCGCTGCGGGTCGTGCGCGCGGCCGCTGCCGTGCTGGGGGCGACCTACGTGGCGTCGCTGGCCGCGTCGGGCCTGGGTGCCACCGGCCGGCTCGCCGTCCTGGCCGGCGGGGGGAAGCTGCTGTTCCTCGCCGGGCTGGCCGCGCTGCTCGCCGCGCGGGCGGCCGTCGCGACCCGGGACCGGGCCGCCTGGCTGTGCTTCGCCGCCGCGGTGGCCTCCTACCTGGCCGGTGCGCTCGCCCAGCAGCTCCACTACGCCTCCCTGCCGGTGGTGCCGCGCCCCTCGTGGGCCGACGTCGGCTGGATGGGCCTGTACCCGTTCGCCTACGTCGGCCTGGTCCTCCTGCTGCGGGCGCGCGTGCGCCGGCTGACGTCGAGCACGTGGCTCGACGGCGTGGTGAGCGGGCTGACCGCCGCGGCCCTGGGCTCGGCGTTCGCGCTGGGCGCCCTCCTGCGGACGGCGGAGGGGCCGCCCGGCGCCGTCGTCACCGCCGTCGCCTACCCCGTCGCCGACCTGCTGCTGCTCGTGCTCATCGCCGGCGCGCTGGCCGTCGTGGGCCGCGGCGCCGGTGGTGTGTGGTGGTGGCTGACCGGCGGCATGGCGCTGTTCGGGGTCACCGACACCGTGTACGCCTACCAGGTCGTCCACGACTCGTTCGTCCCCGGCTCGGTGCTGGACCTCGGCTGGGGGCTGGCGTTCGGCTGCTTCGGCCTGGCGGCCTGCTCCGCTCCGCGGTCCGGGGGGACCACGCGGCTGGAGGGGCTGGGCGCGCTCGCCGTCCCCGGGGTGTGCGCCGTGGCCGCGCTGACCCTGCTGTTCACCGGCTACCTGGAGGGCGGCGACCCCCTGGCCGGCGTGCTCGCCCTCGGCGCCGTCCTGGCCGCTCTGGCACGCACCGCCCTCACCTTCCGCGACGTGCGCGCGCTCGCCGACAGCCGCCGCCAGGCGCGGACCGACGACCTCACCGGCCTGCCCAACCGCCGGCAGGTGTTCGAGGCGCTGGCCGGTGTCGACGCGCACCTGCGCGCGGGCGGCAGCGTCGCGGTGCTCGTGGTCGACCTGGACCGGTTCAAGGAGATCAACGACTCGCTGGGCCACGCCGTCGGGGACGCGCTGCTGCGCCAGGTCGGCCCGCGTCTGCTCGCGCAGCTGCGTGGCGGGGACCTGCTCGCCCGGCTCGGCGGCGACGAGTTCGTCGTCGTGGCGTCCGACCTGGACGACACCGGTGCCCTCGCCCTCGCCCAGCGGCTGTGCGCCACCCTGGAGGAGCCGTTCCGGCTGGGCGGCATGGCGCTGCGCGTCGACGCCAGCGTGGGCATCGCCGTCGGTCCGCAGCACTCCCGGTCGGCCGAGGAGCTGCTGCAGATGGCCGACCTGGCCATGTACTGCGCCAAGGCCACCCGCTCCGGGGCCGCCGTCTACGACGAGGAGCGGCACGGCTCCGGGCGGCACCGGCTGGAGGCCGTCGAGCAGCTGCGCCAGGCCATCGCCGGCGGCGAGCTGGTCCTGCACCACCAGCCCAAGCTGACCCTGGCCACCGGCGCGGTCGAGGGCGTGGAGTGCCTCGTGCGCTGGCAGCACCCCACCCGCGGGCTGCTGTACCCCGACGCGTTCGTCGAGCTGGCCGAGTCCGCGGGGCTCATGTCGTCCCTGACGTCGGCGGTGGTCGACCTCGCCCTCGCCCAGCGCCGCGCGTGGGCCGACGACGGCCGCGAGCTCACCGTCGCGGTCAACGTCAGCCCCTCGGACCTGGTCGACGAGCGGTTCCCCGACGAGGTCGCCGCGCTGCTGCACCGCCACGGCGTCCCCGCGTGCGCGCTGGTCCTCGAGGTCACCGAGAGCCTGCTCATGGCCGACCGGGAGCGCGCCGCCCGCGTCCTCGCCCGGCTGCGCGAGGCCGGCGTCGGCGTCTCCATCGACGACTACGGCACCGGGTACTCCAGCCTGGCCTACCTGGCCGCGCTGCCGGTGACCGAGCTGAAGCTGGACCGTGCCTTCGTCGCCGCGCTGACCGGCAGCCCCCGGTCGGCGGCGATCGTCACCTCGACCCTGCAGCTGGCGCACGCGCTCGGCCTGACGCTGGTGGCGGAGGGGGCCGAGGACCAGGCGACCGTCGACGCCCTGGCCGTCCTCGGCTGTGACGTCGTCCAGGGGTACCACCTCAGCCGGCCGCTGACCGCCGGGCAGCTGGCCGACTGGCTGGACGCCTGGTCGGCCCGCCGCGACCGCGTCGGCTGAGCGCGGGGCTCAGCGGGGGAGGGGGAAGACCAGCAGCGAGCTGGACGCGGTCGCCACGGCCTGCCCGGCGGCGTCGCGGACCTCGCCCTCGGCGAAGGCGACGCGCCGGCCCGGCTTGACCACCGTGCCGACGGCGGTGAGCGGCCCGCTGCCGGCGTGGACGGACCGCAGGTAGTTGACCTTGATCTCGATCGAGGTGTAGCCCGTGCCCTGCGGCAACGTGGAGTGGACCGCGCACCCCGCGACGGTGTCGAGCAGGGTGCACACCAGGCCGCCGTGCACGACGCCGATCGGGTTGTAGGCCGACTCGTCGACCGCGCAGCGGAACTCCACCCGCCCCTCGGTGACCGAGACGACGTCCATGGGGAACAGCCGGGCGATCGGGGGCGGGGGGAGGAGCCCGTCGCGGATGGCCTCCAGCGTCTCCAGCCCGCTGCGCTCCAGTGCCCCGGCGGCCACCACCATGGGGTCGTGCCAGGTCACCGTGCGCGAGCGCGGCTCCCCCCAGGCGGCGGGGGAGGTGGTCGGGTCGGCGGTCTGCTCGGTCGTCACCCGGCTAGGTTCGCACATCGAACCCAGCGGGTCGCGCTCGGCCGGCCGACCGCCCTCCCGGGGCACCCCGACGACGACAGCGGGCGGGGACCCCGGAGGGTCCCCGCCCGCTGTCGTTTGCCCGGTCACGCCGGGGTCCCGCCTCGGCTCCTGGCCCCGTCCCGGGTCCCGCCCTGAGCCTGCGAAGGGTGGGGAGGACGGGGTCTCGCCTCGGCTCCTGGCCCCGTCCCGGGTCCCGCCCTGAGCCTGCGAAGGGTGGGGAGGACGGGGTCCTGTCTCAGCTCTTCGGCCGTGCGCCGGCGCGCAGGGCGCCGAGCAGGTCGTGGTTGAGCCGGGAGATGGTCTCCATCGAGATGCCCTTGGGGCAGGAGGCCGAGCACTCCCCGATGTTGGTGCAGCCGCCGAAGCCCTCACGGTCCTGCTGGGCGACCATGTTGACCACGCGGTCGTTACGCTCGGGCTGCCCCTGCGGCAGCAGCCCGAGGTGGGTGACCTTGGCGGCCGTGAACAGCATCGACGACGCGTTGGGACAGGCCGCCACGCAGGCGCCGCAGCCGATGCAGGTCGCGGCGTCGAACGCGGCGTCGGCGTCCTTCTTCGGCACCGGGACGGAGTGGGCCTCCGGGGCGGTGCCGGTCGGGACGCTGATGTAGCCGCCGGCCTGGATGATCCGGTCGAACGCCCGCCGGTCGACGGCGAGGTCCTTGATCACCGGGAACGGCGTCGCACGCCACGGCTCGACGTCGATCGTGTCGCCGTCCTTGAACGACCGCATGTGCAGCTGGCACGTGGTGGTCTGCTGCGGCCCGTGCGCCATGCCGTTGATCATGACGCCGCACATGCCGCAGATGCCCTCGCGGCAGTCGTGGTCGAACGACACCGGGTCGTCGCCGGCCTGGATCAGCTGCTCGTTGAGCACGTCGAGCATCTCGAGGAAGGACATGTCCGGCGAGATGTCGGTGACCTTGTAGCTGACCATGCGGCCCTTGTCGCGCGGGCCGTTCTGCCGCCAGATGCGCAGGGTGAGGGTCATGCCGCGCTTCTCGGCCCGCGCGTCCTGCGCGCCGACCGTCGAGTGGGCGCCCTCGTGGGTGACTGTCACTTGTAGCTCCGCTGGGCGAGGTGGACGTACTCGTACTCGAGGGCTTCGCGGTGCAGGACGGGCGGAGCGCCTTCCGGCGTCCACTCCCACGCGGCGACGTAGGCGAAGTTCTCGTCGTCGCGCAGCGCCTCACCGTCGGGCGTCTGGCTCTCGGCCCGGAAGTGCCCACCGCAGCTCTCGTTGCGGTGCAGGGCGTCGACGCACATCAGCTCGGCGAGCTCGATGAAGTCGGCGACCCGGCCGGCGTGCTCGAGGGTCTGGTTGAAGCCGCCCTCGGTCCCGGTCACCCGCAGGTTGGTCCAGAACTCCTGGCGGATCTCGGGGATCCGGTCCAGGGCCTTGCGCAGGCTCTCCTCGGAGCGCTCCATGCCGCAGAGGTCCCACATCAGCCGGCCCAGCTCCCGGTGGAACGAGGCGGGGCTGCGGGTGCCGTTGATGGAGAGCAGCTTCTGCACCTGCGCCTGGACCCCCTGCAGCGCCTCGACGGCGGCGGGGTGGCTGTCGTCGACCTTGGGGAAGGGGGCGTCGGCCAGGTACTCGGTGATCGTCGACGGCAGCACGAAGTAGCCGTCGGCCAGGCCCTGCATCAGGGCGCTGGCGCCGAGCCGGTTGGCGCCGTGGTCGGAGAAGTTGGCCTCACCGATCACGAACATGCCCGGGATCGTCGACTGCAGGTCGTAGTCGACCCACAGGCCGCCCATCGTGTAGTGGACCGCCGGGTAGATGCGCATCGGGGTCTCGTACGGGTTCTCGCCCGTGATCTGGGCGTACATGTCGAACAGGTTCCCGTACTTGGCCTCGACCGCCGGCCGACCCATCCGCGCGATGGCGTCGGCGAAGTCGAGGTAGACGCCCAGCCCGCCGGGGCCGACGCCGCGGCCCTCGTCGCACACGTTCTTGGCCTGTCGCGAGGCGATGTCGCGGGGCACCAGGTTGCCGAACGAGGGGTAGATGCGCTCGAGGTAGTAGTCCCGCTCGGCCTCGGGGATGTCCCGCGGGTCGCGGGTGTCGCCGCGCTCCTTGGGCACCCACACGCGGCCGTCGTTGCGCAGCGACTCGCTCATCAGCGTGAGCTTGGACTGGTAGTCGCCCTTGACCGGGATGCAGGTCGGGTGGATCTGCGTGTAGCAGGGGTTGGCGAAGTACGCGCCCCGCTTGTGCGCCCGCCAGATCGCCGTGGCGTTGGAGCCCTTGGCGTTGGTCGACAGGTAGAACACGTTGCCGTACCCGCCGGTGGCCAGGACGACGGCGTCGCCGAAGTGCGTGCTGATCTCGCCGCTGACCAGGTCGCGGGCCACGATGCCGCGGGCCCGGCCGTCGACGACGATCAGGTCGAGCATCTCGGTGCGCGCGTGCTGCTCGACGCTGCCGGCCGCGATCTGCCGCTCCAGGGCCTGGTAGGCGCCGTAGAGCAGCTGCTGGCCCGTCTGGCCGCGGGCGTAGAAGGTCCGCGACACCTGGGTGCCACCGAAGGAGCGGTTGTCGAGCAGGCCGCCGTACTCGCGGGCGAAGGGCACGCCCTGGGCCACCGCCTGGTCGATGATGTTGACGCTGACCTCGGCGAGGCGGTGCACGTTGTTCTCGCGGGCGCGGAAGTCGCCGCCCTTGACCGTGTCGTAGAACAGCCGGTGCACGGAGTCGCCGTCGTTGCGGTAGTTCTTGGCGGCGTTGATGCCGCCCTGCGCGGCGACGCTGTGCGCGCGGCGCGGGCTGTCCTGGTACCAGAACGACTTGACCTTGTAGCCGGCCTCGCCCAGGGTCGCGGCGGCCGAGCCGCCGGCCAGGCCGGTGCCGACGACGATGATCGTCATCTTGCGGCGGTTGGCGGGGTTGACCAGCCGGCCGCGGAAGCGGCGGGTGCTCCAGCGCTCGCCGATCGGCACGTCCATGGGTGCCTTGGTGTCGGCGATCGGGTCACCGACGGTGAAGAGGTCGAGAGGCATCGCGGTGGAGCTCCTTAGTCGATGAGCCCGAAGAGGACGGAGAACGGCACGAGCAGGAAGCCGCCGATGAGGACGACGGAGAACGCGAGCGCGAAGAGGTTCACCGTCTTCTCGCGGCGCCGGTTGCTCTGGCCGAGGGTCTGCGTGGCGCTCCAGATGCCGTGCCGCAGGTGCATGCCGAGCAGGATCAGGGCGATGGCGTAGAAGATGACCACGATCGGGTTGGAGAAGCCCGCGACCAGGCGGTCGTAGGGCGTGGTGCCCGGTCCCTCGGGGTTCGCGACGCCGAGCGTCAGGTCGAGGATGTGGTAGATGATGAACGCCAGGACGATCACGCCGCCCCACCGCATGGTGCGCGAGGCGTAGCTCTGGGCCACCGCCTTCTTGGTGACGTACCCGTGGGGCCGGGCGCGCTTGGCCTGGCGCCACAGCGAGACCGCCGCCCAGATGTGCGCCCCGACCGCGACCAGGAGGACGACGCGGATGATCCACAGCGTCGTCTGCGCGGGGACCGCCGGCTCCCCGATCGTGCGGATCCACTCCGAGTAGTGGTTGAACGACTCGCGGCCGGTGAAGGCCTTGAGGTTCCCGATCATGTGCGCGATCAGGTAGAGCACCAGGATGATGCCGCTGACCGCCATCACGATCTTCTTGAAGACCGAACTGGTCTTCGCTGCCTTCGGGGTCCTGCGCTGACCCGCTTGCGTCACCGTCACCACGGCTGCCAACGCTAGGTCGTCGCCGTGCCGTCGGCCACGTCAACGCGAGGTGACACAGCTCTCGTAAGGGTGCCCTAACCGCTCCGACCCGCTAAGGTGCGCTCGGCCGCCGTTCAGGTGCGTCTCGCGGCGGAGCCCGACCGGGGCCGCCGGTGCACCCCGGAGGGGGAGGAGCACGGCATGGCCGGACCCACTCGCGGCTTCCTGGGCCGCCGACAGAACCGGGACCCCCGGCTCCCGCCCGGGCAGTACGACGCCGGCCGGGACTGGCCGGTGCTCACCGCGGAGCCGACGCCCCGGATCAGCCCCGAGACCTGGAGCATCACCGTCGACGGGCGGGTGGAGAACCCGACGACCTGGACCTGGGACGAGGCCCACCGGCTGCCCCGATCGGAGTACCGCGGGGCCATCCACTGCGTGACCACGTGGTCGAAGTTCGACACCTGGTTCGCCGGGGTCAGCGTGGACACCCTGCTCGAGGCGGCCCGGCCGACCGCCGACGCGCACTTCGTCATCGCGACGTCCAAGACCGGCTACACCACGAACCTGCCGCTGGAGGACGTCACCGGTGGCAAGGCGTGGGTCGTGTGGGAGTACGACGGCGGCCCGCTGCCGGTCGAGCACGGCGGGCCGGTGCGGCTGCTCGTGCCGCACCTGTACTTCTGGAAGAGCGCGAAGTGGGTCACCCGGCTGACCCTGCTGCAGCGCGACCAGCCCGGGTTCTGGGAGCAGAACGGCTACCACGACCGGGGTGACCCCTGGCGCGAGCAGCGCTACCAGGGTGACTGAGCTGCCGCACCGTCCGCAGGCGCCCAGGGGCGGCTGGCGGACGGCGACCGTGACCGAGGTGCGGCACCCGCTCGAGGACGCCGTCCTGCTGCGGCTCGACGTCGCCGACCGCGTCGAGCACATGGCCGGACAGCACTACGTCGTCCGCCTGACCGCGCCGGACGGCTACCGCGCCCAGCGGTCCTACTCGATCGCCTCCGCACCCGGCGACCCGCAGGTCGAGCTGTTCGTCGAGCGCCTGTTCGAGGGGGAGGTCTCCACCTACCTCGCCGACGTGGTGCAGCCCGGCGACGAGCTGGAGGTGCGCGGCCCGATCGGCGGCTGGTTCGTGTGGGACGGCGCGATGCCGGCGCTGCTGGTGGGCGGGGGCACCGGCGTCGTCCCGTTCGTGGCGATGCTGCGGACCGCGCGCGACCTCGGCCGCACCGACCTCCTGCGCACCGCCGTCTCCACCCGGACGCTGGCCGAGCTGCCCTACGCCGACGAGCTGGTGGCGGCCGGCGCGCTCGTGGTGACCACGCGGGAGGCGCACGGCATCCGGCCGGCCGGGCGGCTCACCCCGGCCGACCTGGTGCCGCTGTGGGAGCCGGGCCAGACGGCCTACGTGTGCGGGTCCCCGGCCTTCGCGGAGGCGGCCAGCCAGCTGCTGGTCGGGATGGGCGTGCCGGCCGCCGACATCCGGGTCGAGCGGTTCGGGCCCAGCGGCTGACCCGCGGCCGGCCCGGCCCGGGCGACGGGCCACCCGCGACCTTGCCGTCGGGCATGCCGCCGCACGCGCCGGGCGGGTGCGGCTCCCCGTGTCGGGGGCGCCGCGGGCCGCCCGGGAGAATGGGCGCATGCGCAGCGAGGTCTCCCCGGTCGAGCACGTCGACGAGGAGCTGCGCGGGGAGATGCTGCGGTGCTGGACCGAGGTGACCAACGCCGGAGGGGCGGTCGGGTTCGTCCCCCCGGTGACGGAGGAGGACGTCGAGCCCTTCCTCGACGCGCTGGTCGCCCGCGTCAACGAGGGGCGGGAGGTCGTCGCGCTGCTCCGGGTGGACGGCGAGGTCGCGGGGTTCGCCGTGCTGTCGCTGTCGGTCAGCCCGCTGCGGCAGCACTGGGCCACGGTGCTGCGCGTGCAGGTGCACCCGAGCCGGCAGGGGCGGGGCCTGGGCCGGGCGCTGATGACCGGCGTCCACGACATCGCGCGGCGGCGCGGCCTGGAGTTCCTGCACCTGACCGCCCGTGGCGGCACCGGGCTCGAGCGGTTCTACCAGGGTCTCGGGTACGCCGAGTTCGGCCGGATGCCCGGCGCGATCCGGGTCGCGCCCGGTGACGACCGCGAGGAGATCCACCTGACCTGCCGGCTGTAGCGGCCGTCCCGGGGGTTGAGCGCCGGTCGCCCGTCCTGGATCCCGGGGCCGGTGCGCGGACTGCAGATCACCTCACCGGCGGGCTTCGAGGACTTCATCGGGGAGCTCGGCCGCCCGCCGACGCGCCCGGGCCTGCCCGAGCCGAGCGAGCCCGACGTGCCCCGCCTCGTCGAGGCCGCCGCCCGCTACTGCGGCGAGGTCCTCGGCCCGCCGCTCTCGCTGGCCGACGTCGCACCCCCCGGCTGACCGTCCCGCCTGCTCCGGCTCAGGCCAGCGGGTCGCGCCCGCCCAGCGTCCCCTCGGCGGAGACCAGCCCGAGTCGGGCGAAGAGCTCCTCGGCGTACCAGCCCTCCTGCGCGGTCCGCCGGACGACGGCCGCGTGCGGTGCCCGGCCGTAGGCGAAGGCGTTGAGCGCGGCGGAGGAGTCCCAGACGCTGAAGGTGCCCTGCAGGCCGATCGGGGCCTCGCCGATGCCGAGGGCCAGGCGCAGGCCGGGGCTCTCGTGCAGGTCCGCGGAGACCGGCGGGACGGCGCGCCAGAACGCGAGCGCCTTGCGCGGGGTGAGCCGGGCGCGGGTCACCGCCGCGACCGGGCCGTCCCAGCGCTGCGGCCAGGGGCGGCCGAAGGGCTCCTCCCGCGACCACCGGCCGCGGGCGGCCAGTGGCCGCAGCCGGGCGGTCCACTGCTCGTCGGCGATCCGCTGCCAGCGGCCGACGACGGGGCCGGCAGCGAAGGCGTCGGCCGCCCGGGCGTCGTCCCACACCGCGAGGAGCGCCCAGCGGCGCGGGTCGGCGTCCCGCACGGTGAAGGTCCGCCCCGTGCCGGTGCCCAGCAGCTTGGCGAACCGCAGGCCGGGAGTGCGGCGCAGCGCCCGGCGGTCGGTGGCCATCCGCACCAGGGCCCGCGGGACCGCCCGGCCGGGCACGCCCCACACGTGCAGGGTGGCCAGCCGTCGCGAGGTCATGTCCACCGATCCTCCCCGCCCCGCCGTCCCCGCGCCTCCTCCGGACGTGTGCCCCCGCCGGTTGGCGGGGTAGGTCCTGCCCGGTCGTGCCGGCACTCGAGCAGCCGGGCGGACGGCGGGCCGATGGAGAGGGAGGCCCCCGTGGCGCAGTCGGTTCGCGAGCAGCTGGGGGAGACCGACGCCCCCGCCGAGGACCAGGTGGCCCAGGCGTTCGACCGGATCGTCGACGAGGGTGCCCAGCGGCTGCACCGCTCGTGGCGGGAGGTGCTGACGACCGGTCTGGCCGGTGGCCTGGAGGTGGCCACGGGGGTGGTGGCGCTGCTGGCCGTCTACGCCGAGACCGGCAGCCACCTGCTGGCCGGCGTCGCGTTCTCCATCGGGTTCGTCGCGCTGATGCTGGCCAAGAGCGAGCTGTTCACCGAGGGCTTCCTGGTCCCGGTGACCGCGGTGGTCGCGGGCCGGGCCAGCGCGGCGCAGCTGGGCAAGCTGTGGGCGGGCACCCTCGTGGCCAACCTGGTCGGCGGCTGGTTGGTCATGTGGCTGGTCGTGCACGCACTGCCCGAGCTGGGGACCACGGCGGTCGAGTCGGGGCGCACCTTCGTGGAGGCGCCGCTGGACCTGCGCGCGGTCTGCCTGGCGCTGCTGGCCGGCGCCTTCATCACGCTGATGACCCGGATGCAGCACGGTGCGACCTCCGAGGCCGGCAAGCTGGCCGCGTCGGTCGCCGGGGCCTTCCTGCTCGCCGGCCTGGTGCTGTTCCACTCGATCCTGGACTCGCTGATCCTCTTCGGCGCGCTGCACGCCGGCGCCCCGTACGGCTACGGGGACTGGCTGGCCTGGTTCTGGTACACGACGCTGCTCAACGTCGCCGGTGGGCTGCTCGTGGTCACCTTCCTGCGGTTGGTGCGCAGCAAGGAGCTCATCGAGCGGGAGCGGGCCGCCGCGTCCTGAGGGCGCCGTCCGCCGAGCCTCCCGCGCGACGGGCCCGCGGCTGGCCATGCTGGCGCACGTGATCGAGCTCGACGGCCTCACCAAGCACTACCGGGACCGCGTCGCCGTCGACGACCTCACCGTCCGCATCGAGCCCGGCCGCGTGACCGGCTTCCTCGGCCCCAACGGCTCGGGCAAGACGACGACGATGCGCTGCGTGCTGGGCCTGACCCGCCCCACCGCCGGGACGGCGACCGTGCTCGGCCTGCCCTACCGGGAGCTGGACCGGCCGATGCGGCGGGTCGGCGCGCTGGTCGACCCGCGGGCCCGTCACCCCGGGCGGACGGCGTACCAGCACCTCGCGGTGCTGGCGCAGAGCAACGCCCTGCCGATGCGGCGGGTCGACGAGGTCGTCGAGCTGGTCGGGCTGGGCAGCGTGGCCCACGAGCGGGTGCGCGGCTTCTCCCTCGGCATGGGCCAGCGGCTGGGCATCGCCGCGGCGTTGCTGGGCGACCCGGAGGTCCTGCTGCTCGACGAGCCGGTCAACGGGCTGGACCCGGAGGGGATCCGCTGGGTGCGCGAGCTGCTCCGCGACCTGGCCGCGGAGGGCCGGACCGTCCTGGTGTCCAGCCACCTGATGAGCGAGATGGAGGACACCGCCGACCACCTCGTCGTGCTCGGCCGGGGCCGGCTGCTGGCCGACGTGTCGATCGCCGACCTGCTGGGTGCGCACGCCGCCGTCCGGGTGCGCAGCCCGGAGGCGCCGGTGCTGTCGATGGCGCTGCGGCGGGCCGGCGCGCACGTGTCGCTCGAGGTCGACGGCGCGCTCCGGGTCGCGGGCCTGGACGTGACCGAGGTCGGGGACGTCGCCTTCGACGCCCGGGTGCGGGTGCACGAGCTCACCCGCGTGATGGCCTCGCTGGAGGCGGCCTACCTGGCGCTGACCGGTGAGGACGTCGAGTACCGGGCGGGTGTGGCGTGAGCCCCTCCCGGACGACCGGCGGGGTGCCGGCGCGGGCGGTGCTGCGCAGCGAGTGGACCAAGCTGCGGTCGGTCCGGTCCACCTGGTGGTGCACGGTCGTCCACCTCGCCGTGGTCGCGGCCTTCGGCTGGCTGGCGGCGGCGAGCACGCAGTCCGCGGTGCGGGCCGACCTGGCCGTGGGTGTGGCGCTCACCGGCTTCGGCTTCGGCCAGCTGGTGCTCGTCGTCCTCGGGGTGCTCGCGGTGACCGCCGAGTTCGCCACCGGGTCGGCGCTGGTCTCGCTCACCGTGGTGCCGCGGCGCACCCGGCTGCTGGTGGCCAAGACCGCCGTCGTCACGGCGTGGGCGGTGCTGCTCACCGCGCTGCTCGCGCTCGTCTGCTGGCTGGCCGCGCGCACGCTCACCGCCGTCCCCGGCGGGGTGCCGCTGGGCGACCCGGCGGTGCTGCGCTCGCTGGGGCTGCAGGTGGCCTCCGCGGCGCTGGTGACGGTGCTCGCGGTCGGGCTCGGCGCGGTGCTGCGCTCGACCGCCGGCGGGGTGGGGCTCGGCGTGGTGCTGGTGTTCGTGCTGCCGCCGCTGCTCGCCCTGGCCGGGGGCGTGGTGGCCTCCCGGGCCTCCCAGGCGCTGCCGGCGCTGCGGGTCGGCGAGGACCCGTTCCTCGCCGTCCCGACCAGTTGGCCGGTGGGGCTGGTCGTCTGCGGCGCGTGGGCGCTGGGTGCCTGGGCGATCGGCGCGGTGCTGCTCGAGCGCCGCGACGTCTAACCCTGCGCGGCGGCCCGCCGGATCGCCGTCAGGTACCGGGCGGTGGCCAGGCGCTGGACGGCGGTGCTGACCGGACCCCCCAGACGCGCGAGCGGGGAGGCCAGGCGGGCGAAGACCCGCAGGGTGAACACGACCTCGCCGCCGGCCGTCCGCCGCACGAGGAACGCCTCCTCGCCGCTCTCCGGGTGTCCGGGCAGGGTGCCGTAGGCGAAGCCGCGCTCGTCGCCGGTGGTCTGCGCCCACACGACCCGGCACGGGATGTCGTAGCCCAGCCGCGGCAGGCCGGCGGTCAGGACGACGACGGTGCCGGGCTCGGACGCCGGACCAGTGGCCCGCACCCGCAACCCGACGCTGCGCTGGGCCCGCCAGTCGAACACCGCGGCGACCGCGCGCGCGAAGACCCCCGGCCCCGCCCCGACGACGATCGAGCGCTCGACGGTGTCGTAGCCGGCCGGCAGCGCCGCCTCCCGTGTCGCGCCCACCTCGGGATAGGTGAGCGGCGTCGTGGCGTACGCGGCCGGGTCCGCGGCGCGGAGCAGGCCCATCAGCGCCGGCTCCCGTGGGTCCGTCCCGGGGCCCGTCCCTCGGTCATGGCCCCAGTCTGCCGTGGCCCGGCCCGTGGACCGCGCCGCCGCCCTCGTGCTCGCGGCGCCGACCGGCGTCCGGCGCCGCGACGTCCCGGCGTGATCCCGTAGGTTGGGGCGCACTGTGCTGCCCGCCGTCACCGCCACCCGCTACGTCGTCCCGCTGCGCGAGGGTGGCTCGCTGCCCGGTCTCATGGAGGCCGACGACTTCGGCACCTACGTGGTCAAGTGGCGGGCCGCCGGGCAGGGCATGAAGGTCCTGGTCGCCGAGGTGGTCTGCGCCGAGCTGGCCCGCGCGCTGTCGCTGCCGGTGCCCGCGCTGGTCACCGTGGACGTGGCGCCCGAGCTGGCCGTGGGGGAGCCCGACCCCGAGGTGCAGGAGCTGCTGCAGCGCTCGGCCGGGGTGAACCTCGGCCTGGACTACCTGCCGGGGGCGCTGGACTTCGAGGCCGGCGTCGCCTCGGTGGCGCCGGAGCTGGCCGGCCGGGTGCTGTGGTTCGACGCGCTCATCGGCAACGTCGACCGCTCGTGGCGCAACCCCAACATGCTGTTCTGGCACGGCCGCCTGCAGCTGATCGACCACGGCGCGGCGCTCACCTTCCACCACAACTGGCCCGGGGCCGCCGCCGCGGTCGCCCGGCCCTACGACGCCGGCCAGCACGCGCTGGTCGAGTGCGAGCCGCGGGTGGCCGACGCCGACGCCGCCCTCGCGCCGCGGGTCACCCGGCCGGTGCTCGAGACGGTGCTGCGGCAGGTGCCCGACGAGTGGCTGGAGGGTCCCACCCCGGAGGAGGGCCCGGACGCCGTCCGCACCCGCTACGTCGACCAGCTGCTGGCCCGGCTGGCCGCCCGGGACGCGTGGCTGCCGCCGCTGGTGGCCACCGCCGCCGCGGGCGGGACGCGCCGCACGGCACGCCGTGGCGAGAACCGGCCGTCGTGGCTGGGCCCTCCGCCGCCGGAGGGGGTCACGCAGCGATGAGCCGGGACACCTTCGAGTACGCGGTGCTGCGGGTGGTGCCGCGCGTCGAGCGGGGGGAGGCGCTCAACGCCGGGGTGCTCGTCTACTGCCGGCAGCGCGACTACCTGGGGTCCCGCGTCCACCTCGACGTGGCGCGGCTGCGGGCCCTGGACCCCACCGCCGACGCCGACGCGATCCGCCAGGCGCTGCAGGCGGCCGCCGACGTCTGCGCGGCCGACCCCGCCTCCGGCGCGGCCGGCCGCGAGGCGCTGGGCTCCCGGTTCCGGTGGCTGACCGCTCCGCGCAGCACCGTCGTCCAGCCCGGCCCGGTGCACACCGGCCTCACCGAGGACCCGGACGCCGAGGCCGACCGGCTGCTGCGGCTGCTGGTGCTCCCCGTCGAGACCTGAGACCGCCCGGCTCAGGCCGGGGGGAGCGGGCCGAAGAAGCCGACGATCCGGCGCAGCGCCCCCGCGCCGTCCAGCTCGCCGAAGTCGGTCCCCTCGAGCGCGACCGAGCCGTCGGCGGCGACCATCCGCCAGCCGAACCGCACGTAGCCGTCGTGCTCGTCGACGCCGCTGACGACGTCGATGTGGGCGCCCGGGTTCTCCTCCTGGAAGGACCCGATCAGCGCCGCCAGCCCGTCGCGCCCCTCGACGCGGGACAGCGGGTCGCAGTAGACGCCGTCCTCGGCCCAGCACGTCTCCAGCAGGGTCCGGCGCGCGGTCGCGTCGGGCTCCCGCCACGCCGCGGCGTACTTCTCGACGGCCGCGCTCCCCACGGTCAGCGTCACGCCCGGCACGCTAGGGGGACCGGCGGCGCCGTCGGCAGGGGCCAACGACCCGGCTCCGCCCCTCCCGGGCGCCGCCCCGAGCCCGAGCGGGGTGGGGGCAGGAGGCCCGCCGTCAGCCGGGGAGGAGCGCGTCGATCCGGCGGGCCAGCTCCAGGTCGAGCTCGGTCACCCCGCCGGCGGAGTGGGTGGCCAGCGTCAGGTGCAGGGTGCGCCAGCGCAGGTCGACGTCCGGGTGGTGGTCCATCTGCTCGGCGACGAAGCCGATGCGCACGATCGCGGCGACGGCGTCGGGGAAACCGGGCAGCTCGACGCTGCGCCGGATCCCCGCGCCGTCCCCGCTCCACAGCGGCAGCCCGGCGAGGGCGGCGGCCAGCTCGTCGGGGGACAGCAGCGGCGGTCGGGGCACGGCGGTCAGTGTGCCGCGCCCGGCGGCCTCGCCGCAGGGTCCGCGGCGCGCGGAGCGGGGGGTGGGACGAGGCCGTCCGTCAGAGGTGCAGGCCGCACTCGGTCTTGGTGCGCCCCGCCCAGCGGCCCGCGCGCGGGTCCTCGCCCGGGGTCACCGGACGGGTGCAGGGCGCGCAGCCGATGGAGGCGTAGCCGATCTCCTGCAGCGGGTTGACCGGCACCCGGTGCGCGGCGATGTAGGCGTCGACGTCGTCCTGGGTCCAGGCGGCCAGCGGGTTGACCTTCACCATGCCGCGCTTGGCGTCCCAGTCGACGAGCCGGGTGCCCGCACGGGTCACCGCCTCGTCCCGGCGCACGCCCGAGCCCCACGCCACGTAGCCGGCCAGCGCCTCCGCCAGCGGCCGGACCTTGCGCAGCGAGCAGCACAGGTCGGGGTCGCGCTCGTGCAGCCGCGGGCCGTGCTCGGCGTCCTGCTCGGCGACGGTCTGCGGCGGGGTGACGTTGACCAGCGTGATCGGCAGGACGCCGCTGATCCAGTCGCGCGTGCCGATGGTCTCGGCGAAGTGGTAGCCGGTGTCGAGGAAGACCACGTGCACGCCGGGCACCGCCCGCGAGGCCAGGTGCGCCAGCAGCCCGTCGGCCATGGACGACGTGATCGCGAAACCGTCCCCGAAGGTCTCCCCGGCCCACCGCAGCACGGCGAGGGCCTGCTCCACCGGGTCGGTGATGCCCTCGAAGCGGGCGTCGGCCTCTCGGGCGAGCTCGGGGGTCGGCGCGATCGCGGTCGTCATGGGTGCTGGACTCCTGTCCCGGTCAGCCGGACGGTGAAGGTCCGCAGGCAGGCGGCACAGTGCCACTCGCCCGCGTCCCCGTGCGGGGTGAGCTCCTCGTCCCCGCAGTACGGGCAGAAGAACACCGGCAGGTGCCGACGGCTTCCGCCGCCCGCCTCCTCCTCCGTCACAGCAGCCCCGTCACAGCAGCCACGACTCCTCGGCCCGCGCGACGTAGGCGGCGAAGCCCTCGCCGTCCTCGCGCCGCTGGAGGTACCCGCGCAGCACGCGCTCGCAGTAGTCGGCGGTCTCGGCCTTGGTGACCTTGTGCCCGCGGAACTTGCGGCCGAAGGAGGCCTCGGTGCCGAGGTGGCCGCCCAGGTGCACCTGGAAGCCCTCGACCATCTCGCCCGAGTCGTCACGGACCATCGAGCCCTTGAACCCGATGTCGGCGGTCTGGAACCGGGCGCAGCTGTTGGGGCAGCCGTTGACGTTGATGCCGATCGGCACGTCGAAGTCCGGCAGCCGCTTCTCCAGCTCGGCGTAGAGGTCCTGGGCGTGCTGCTTGGTCTCGACGATCGCGAGCTTGCAGTACTCCAGGCCGGTGCAGGCCATCGTGCCGCGGCGGAACGCGCTCGGCCGGACGAGCAGGTCGTGCTCGGCCAGCGCGGCGACCAGGTCCTCGACCCGCTCGTCGGGCACGTCGAGGATGACCATCTTCTGCTGCGTCGTCGTCCGGGTCCGCCCCTGCCCGTACTCCTCGGCGAGGTCGGCGATCCGGGTCAGCACCGTGCCGCTGATCCGGCCGGTGCGCAGCGCGAAGCCGACGGCGTTGCGGCCGTCCTTCTGCCGGGCGACGCCGACGTGGTCGCGCGTGGCGTGCTTCGGGGGCGCCGCCGCCGGGCCGTCGGGGAGCGGCTGGCGGAGGTACTCCTCCTCCAGGACCTGGCGGAACTTCTCCGGGCCCCAGTCGGCCATGAGGAACTTGATGCGAGCGCGGTTGCGCTGCCGGCGGTAGCCGTAGTCGCGGAAGATCGAGGTGCACGCCGCCCACACCTCGGTGACCTGGTCGGGCCGGACGAAGACGCCGACCCGCTGGGCGAACATCGGGTTGGTCGACAGGCCGCCGCCGACCCACAGGTCGTAGCCGGCCTCACCGGCCTCGTTGCGGACGCCGACGAAGGAGACGTCGTCGATCTCCGGCTCGGTGCAGTGGTCGACGCAGCCGGACATCGACGTCTTCCACTTGCGCGGCAGGTTGCTGAACTCCGGGCTGCCGACGTACTTCGCGACCGTCTGCGCCATGACCTCGCTGGCGTCGAGGACCTCGTCCTCGAGGACGCCGGCCAGGGGGCAGTTGAGCATCCCGCGCGGGGTGTCGCCGCAGGCCTCGGTCGTGGTCAGCCCGACCGCCTCGAGCCGCCGCCAGATCTCCGGGACGTCCTCGATGCGGATCCAGTGGTACTGGATGTTCTGCCGGTCGGTGACGTCGGCGACGTCGCGGCCGAACTCGGTGCTGATGCCGCCGATGGTGCGCAGCTGGGCGCTGGTCAGCGACCCGCCGTCGGTCCGCACCCGCATCATGAAGTAGGAGTCCTCGAGCTCCTCGGGCTCGAGCACGGCGGTCTTGCCGCCGGGGATGCCCTGCGCCCGCTGGGTGTAGAGGCCCATCCAGCGCATGCGCCCGCGCAGGTCGCTGGGGTCGATGCCGCCGAAGCCGGTGTGCGCGTAGATGTCGAGGATGCGCTGACGGACCTCGAGCCCGTCGGAGTCCTTCTTCATCCGCTCGTTCGGGTTGAGCGGCTCCCGGTAGCCCAGCGCCCACTGGCCCTGGCCTCGCTGCGGGCGGTTGCTGGTGCGGGGGGTGGTCACGAGGGCACTTCCTTCTGCGCCGTCCGTCCGGGCGCTGGCACCGGGACGGGGAGGGGCGCTGCCAGATCGGGAGGTCGCAACCGGGGGCTGCGAGGGGACCGCGGTGTCAGCGCGCGGCGCGACAGATTGCGCTGCTCACCAGCGCGAGGTCGACGTGACGGCGCGCGACGAGGAACAGTCCGCGATCAGTCACGCCCTCCATGGTCCCACACGCGGGCGCACCCGCGGGCTGTGACTCAGGAGACAGGGGCGGCGGCCCCGTCCATGGCGTCGCGGATGCGGGCGACGGACTCGGCCAGGGGCGTGACGGAGGTGTCGATGACCAGCTCGGCGCGCGCCGGCGGCTCGTACGGGTCGTCGATCCCGGTGAAGCCGGGGATCTCCCCGGCCCGGGCGCGGGCGTAGAGCCCCTTGACGTCGCGGTCCTCGCACACCTCCAGGGGGGTGGAGAGGTGGACCAGCACGAACCGGCCGTGCTGCTCGACCAGCGCCCGGGCCTCCTCGCGAGCCGCCTCGTAGGGGGCGATGGCCGCGACGACGACCGTCCCGCCGTGCTTGACGACCTCACCGGCCACGAAGCCGATCCGCCGGATGTTGAGGTCGCGGTGCGCGCGGGAGAAGTCGAGCTCGCTGGACAGGTGGGTGCGCACGACGTCGCCGTCGAGGACGGTGACCGGTCGTCCCTCGGCCTCGAGGTCGGCGACGAGGGCGTCGGCGATCGTGGACTTCCCCGCGCCGGACAGCCCCGTGAGGAACACGGTGACGCCGCGCTGCTGCGTGCCTGCCATGCCGCCAGTCTCGCCCAGGGACCGGGAACGCCGCGGACCCGGGCGGGGGGTCACTCGGGGCGGTCCTCGGCGAAGGACCGCCACGCCTCCTCGAGCGCGGCCAGCTCGGCCACCGGGCCCGGCAGCTTGCCGGCGACCACGTCGGCGAGGGTGACCTCCTCCAGCACCCGCCGGTAGGCCTCGCGGGCCGCGACCCACACCGACGCCAGCGGGGCGGCGGTCCCCGGGTACTCGACGTCCTCGGGCCGCTGGCCGTGCACCTCGGCGAGGAAGCCCTGCTCGACGCGCATGACGCGCGCGATGGAGACCTCCTCCGGCGGCAGGGCGAGCCGGTAGCCGCCCTCCCGGCCGCGCTGACTGGTCACCAGCCGGGCGTGCTGCAGGTCGCCGAGGATGGACTGCAGGAACCGGCCGGGGATGTTCTGCGCGGTGGCGATGCGGTCGCAGGTGAGGGCGCCGGGCGCCGCGGCGGCCAGCTCGACGGCGGCACGGACGGCGTAGTCGACCCGGGCGGTGATGCGCACGACAGCCATCCTGCACTGTCTGGGAGGGTGTGCCGGTGTCCCAGCTGCGATTCACCACCCTGGTGGAGGCGCCGCTGACCGTGTCGTTCGACGTCGCCCGCTCCCTGGGCCGTCCGTGGCGGGTGCCGCTGGAGGAGGTCGTCTCCGTCCGGCCGGTGCGGGACGTGTACGCCGTGGCCCCCGGTCGCGGGTGGCGGTGGCTCACCCACTCCCGGCGGTTCACCGCGACCGCCGCCGGCACGCTCGTCGACGAGCAGGTGGACTGGGCGACCGCCCTGCCGCGGCCGCTGGGCCGGGTGCTCGACCGGCTGCTGCGCCGGCGGGTGCTGCGGTCGATGCAGGCCCACCTCGACGCCTACGCCGCGGCCGCCGCCCGGCGCGCGCTCGACGTTGTCCAGGTGGTGGGGGCCGCGCTCGTCGAGGGCGACCGGGTGCTCGTGGCGCAGCGCTCGGGCGGCCCCTACGACGGGTTCTGGGAGTTCCCCGGCGGCAAGGTCGAGCCGGGCGAGGACGACCTCGCCGCGCTGGTGCGCGAGATCGGCGAGGAGCTCGGGGTCGTCGTCGTGCCGCAGGCCTTCGTGGGCGAGGTGGTCCTGGACGGCGTCGTCGCCGGGGGGCTGCCGGGCGCGTCGACGCTGAGGGTGTGGTGGGCGCGGATCGCCGCGGGGGAGGAGCTCACCGCGCACGAGCACGCCGAGCTGCGCTGGCTGACCGCCGACGAGCTCGAGGCGCTGGACTGGATCCCGGCCGACCGCCCCCTGCTCCCGGCCGTGCGGGCCCTCCTCGCCCGCCCCTGACACGCCGTGGACGCCGTCCCGGGAGGGACGGCGCCCACGGCGCAATTGCCTGAACGGCCCCACTGCGGGGCCCTCCTCCTACTTGAAGACGTCCTTGACCTTCTCGCCGGCCTGCTTGAGGTTGCCCGACGCCTGGTCGGCCTGGCCCTCGGCCTTCAGGTCGCGGTCGCCGGTGGCGTCGCCCGCGGCCTCCTTGCCCTTGCCGGACAGCTCCTCGGCCTTGTTCTTCATCTTGTCGATGCCGCTCATGCCGGACTCCTCTCGTCGGTCGGGTGGTGTGCTACCCCGACCGGGCGATCCCGACACCCGGCCCACGACTCGGTGTAAGTGTTCCGGCCAGATGTGACGTGAGCCGTAAACCCTGCGGTGGAGGGAGGGGGTGGCCCGCGCAAGCGGGATTCCACCCTGTGAGATCCTGAGCCGAGGTCACAAGTCGGTGACGGTCGTGGACGCTCTTCGCGGGCCCCGCCTAACGTCGCCCGACGTACCGGCCAGACTCGGTACCTGTCCGCACGACCACCGGCTGTCCGGCCGCAGGCGCTGGACGCTGGCCAACCAGTCCGTTCCCCCCGCGCCGCGCGGGACGAGGGAGGCATTGCACGTGAAGTTGAGCAAGCGCTCTGCTGCGCTCATCGCGACCGGGTTGTCCGGCGCGATGCTGCTGTCCGCCTGTGGCGGCGACGACGAGGGCGGCGGCTCCGGGGCCAGCGCCGACGGCGGCACCTTCAGCATGTACATCGGCGAGCCGGAGAACCCGCTCGTCCCCGGCAACACCACCGAGAGCGAGGGCGACCAGGTCGTCAACTCGCTGTGGACGGGTCTGGTCAAGTACTCGCCCGAGGGCGAGGTCGAGTTCACCGGTGTCGCGGAGTCGATCGAGTCCCAGGACAACCAGAACTGGACGATCACGCTGAAGGACGGCTGGACCTTCCACGACGGGACGCCGGTCGACGCGCAGTCCTTCGTCGACGCGTGGAACTACACCGCCAACCCCGCGAACGCCCAGGACGGCGGCTCGTACCTGTCCCGCATCGCCGGGTTCCAGGAGCTGCAGGACGGCGCCGCGCAGGAGCTCTCCGGTCTGGCCGTCGTCGACGACCGCACCTTCACCGTGCAGCTGAGCCAGCCCTTCTCGCAGTGGCCGGCGGTCGTGGGCTACAACCCCTTCTACCCGCTGCCGGACTCCTTCTTCGAGGACCCGGAGGCCTTCGGCACCCGGCCGATCGGCAACGGCCCGTTCCAGGCCGAGGAGGACTTCGTCCCCGGTGAGGGCGTCACCCTGACCCGGTACGACGACTACGCCGGCGACGACAAGGCGCAGGCCGCGTCGGTCCAGTACATCGTCTACGCCGAGGTGGGCACCGCCTACACCGACGTCCAGGACGGCAACCTCGACATCGTCGACGTCATCCCGCCGGACGTGATCGACTCGGCGCGCGACGAGTTCGGTGACCGGTTCATCGAGACCGAGTCCTCGCAGATCACCTACCTCGGCATGCCGACCTACGACCCGCGCTTCGCCGACAAGCGGGTCCGCCAGGCCATCTCCATGGCCGTGGACCGGCAGGCGATCAGCGACGCGATCTTCAGCGGCACCCGCGCCCCGGCGGACTCCTTCATCCCGCCGGTCCTCGACGGCTACCGCGAGGGTTCCTGCACCTACTGCACCCTCGACGCCGACCGGGCCAACCAGCTCCTCGACGAGGCGGGCTTCGACCGCAGCCAGCCGATCGAGCTGTGGTTCAACTCCGGTGCCGGCCACGACGCCTGGATGGAGGCCGTCGGCAACCAGCTCCGGCAGAACCTGGGCGTGGAGTTCGTGCTCCAGGGCAACCTGGACTTCGCCGAGTACCTGCCGCTGGGTGAGGAGAAGGGCTACACCGGCCCGTTCCGGTACGGCTGGAGCTTCGACTACCCGAGCGCCGACAGCTACCTGACCCCGCTGTTCAAGCCGGAGTCGTTCCCGCCGCTGGGCTCGAACTACTCCTTCTACGACAACCCGCAGTTCAACGACCTGGTGCTCCGTGGCGACCAGGCGGCGACGACCGAGGAGGCCATCGCCGACTGGCAGGCCGCCGAGGACCTCCTCGCCGAGGACATGCCGTTCGTCCCGATGTTCTTCACCGAGATCCAGTCGGTCACCTCGGAGAACGTCGACAACGTGCGGCTCGACCTGTTCCAGCGGGTGGTCGTCTCCGAGGTCACCGTCACCAGCTGACCCCACCCGCAGGACCCGCACCACCCGCCGGGGGCGCCCGTTCTGACCAGGACGGTCGCCCCCGGCGGCGCGCGTGCCCCGTACCGGGCACGATGGAACCCGTGTCACCGGAGGGCCTGCGGTGACACGACGACCCGAGGGGGAACATGGGCCGCTACGTCGCGCGCCGCCTTCTGCTCACCATCCCGGTACTGCTCGGGGCGTCGTTCCTGATCTTCGCGATGGTGTACGCGCTGCCCGGCGACCCGATCCGCGCCCTGGGCGGTGACCGGCCACTCTCGCCGGCCGTCGTCGCCGAGCTCCGCGAGCGGTTCCACCTCGACGAGCCGCTGTGGTCCCAGTACTGGGAGTACCTGAAGAACCTGTTCCAGGGCGACCTGGGCACCGACTTCCGCGGCCGGCCCGTCCTCGACACCATCGAGCGGACGCTGCCGGTCACGATCGAGCTCACCATCGTCGCCGTCGTCTTCGAGGCGGTCATCGGCCTCATCGCCGGTGTGCTGGCGGGCATCCGCCGCAACAGCTTCTTCGACAACCTGGTGCTGGTCTCGACCACGCTGATCGTCTCGATCCCGATCCTGGTGCTGGCCTTCGTCGCCCAGCTGCTGTTCGGCCTCGAGCTCGGCTGGTTCCCCATCGCCGGCACCCGCGAGGGCCTCTACAGCTACATCCTCCCGGGCCTGGTGCTGGCCTCCGGCTCGCTGGCCTACGTCGCCCGGCTCACCCGCACCAGCGTCGCGGAGAACCTGCGCGCCGA
This sequence comes from Geodermatophilus sp. SYSU D01105, assembly GCF_054050095.1. Lineage (NCBI taxonomy): Bacteria > Bacillati > Actinomycetota > Actinomycetes > Geodermatophilales > Geodermatophilaceae > Geodermatophilus > Geodermatophilus sp. SYSU D01105. The sequence continues at coordinate 118,774 of NZ_JBJGYR010000004.1, read as the reverse complement.
CTACGTCCGGACGGCGAGGGCCAAGGGCCTGCCCAACCGGACGGTCATCGTGCGGCACACCCTCCGCAACAGCCTGATCCCGGTGGTCACCTTCATCGGCGCGGACATCGGCACGCTGCTGGGCGGCGCGATCGTCACCGAGTCGGTGTTCAACCTGCCCGGCATCGGGCGGGAGGTCTTCGACTCCGTCCGGTCCCAGGAGGGCGCGGTCGTCGTCGGCATCGTGACCCTGATGGTCTTCTTCTTCATCTTCTTCAACCTGGTGGTCGACGTGCTCTACGCCGTCCTCGACCCGAGGATCCGCTATGACTGATCAGCAGCAGATGGACCTGCGGCATGACGAGGTCGAGGCCGGCACCACCACCGGGCTGGCCAGTCCGTCGGTCGACGTCACCGAGGCCCGGCAGAACAGCCTGTGGAGCGACGCCTGGGGTGAGCTGCGGCGCAACCCGCTGTTCTGGATCGGTGCCCTGCTCGGGCTGCTCTTCCTGCTCATGGCGATCGTCCCGCAGCTGTTCGCCCGCGGTGCCGACCCGCGGGCCTGCGACCTGGCCAACTCCAAGGCGCTGCCCTCGGCCGACCACTGGTTCGGCTTCGACACGCAGGGCTGCGACTACCTCGCCAACGTCGTCTACGGCGCCCGCAACTCGCTGATCATCGGGGTCTTCGCGGTCCTCGTCGTCCTCGTGCTCGGCGTGATCGTGGGGGCCATCGCCGGCTACTTCGGCGGCGCCACCGACGGCGTCCTGTCCCGGATCGCCGACATCTTCTACGCCCTGCCGCTCATCCTCGGCGCCCTGGTGCTGCTGCGCGTCGGCCCCTCGACCGACCTGCCGATCATCAGCGACCGGGGGCCCGGGGCGGTCGCCCTCGCGCTGGCGCTGTTCGGCTGGATGACGGCGATGCGGCTGGTCCGCTCGCAGGTCATCGCGGTCAAGAGCTCCGACTACGTGGCCGCGGCGCGGGCGATGGGCGCGTCGAACAGCCGGATCCTGGTGCGGCACATCCTGCCCAACGCCGTCGCGCCGGTGCTGGTCTACACGACCATCACCATCGGCGTGCTCATCGCCGCGGAGGCCACGCTGACCTACCTCGGTGTGGGGCTGCAGCGGCCGGCGATCTCCTGGGGGCTGCAGATCGAGGCCGGGCAGGAGTCGATCCGCAGCGCCCCGCACCTGGTGCTGTTCCCCAGCATCGTCCTGACCCTGACCGTGATGGCCTTCATCATGATGGGCGACGCGCTGCGCGACGCCCTGGACCCGAGGCAGCGCGCATGACCCGACCCGACCTGTCCTCCAGCACCGCCGCGGCGCCCGCGGTGGGCGCCCCGGTGCTCGAGGTCGACGACCTCCACGTCGAGTTCCGCACCCGCTCCGGTGTGGTCAACGCCGTCAACGGCGTGAGCTACAGCCTGGCGGCGGGGGAGACCCTCGCCATCCTCGGCGAGTCCGGCTCCGGCAAGTCGGTCTCCGCGCAGGCGATCATGGGCATCCTCGACAGCCCGCCCGCGGTCATCACCGGCGGCGGCATCTGGTTCGACGGCAAGGACCTGCTCACGCAGTCCCCCGAGGAGCAGCGGAGGGTGCGCGGGCCGGGGATCTCGATGATCTTCCAGGACGCGCTGTCGTCGCTGAACCCCGTGTACAGCGTCGGCTACCAGATCGGCGAGATGTTCCGCGCCCACCGCGGGATGTCGAAGAAGGACGCCAAGAAGCACGCGGTCGAGCTGATGGACCGCGTGCGCATCCCGGCGGCCGCCTCGCGGGTCGACGACTACCCGCACCAGTTCTCCGGTGGCATGCGCCAACGCGTCATGATCGCCATGGCGATCGCCCTCGACCCCCGCGTGCTCATCGCCGACGAGCCGACCACCGCCCTCGACGTCACGGTGCAGGCGCAGGTCATGGACCTGCTCAAGGACCTGCAGCGGGAGACCGGGATGGGGCTCATCCTCATCACCCACGACCTGGGCGTGGTCAACGAGGTGGCCGACAACGTGGCGGTCATGTATGCCGGGCGGATCGTCGAGCGGGGCACCGTGGACGACGTCTTCTCCAACCCGGCGCACCCCTACACCGACGGGCTGATGAGCTCGGTGCCGCAGGTGGAGGCCAAGGGGGGCCGGCTGCGGCCGATCGCCGGCCAGCCGCCGAACCTGGCCGCCATCCCCGGCGGCTGCCCCTTCCACCCGCGGTGCTCGCGCCGTCGGCTGGGTGCCGCCGCGGCCCCCGGCCGGGAGTGCGCCACCGACGTGCCGCCGCTGCGCCTGGTCGTCCCGGGCCGCGAGGCGGCCTGCCACTACAGCGAGGAGGTCCTCGGTGTCTGACGACAGCTCCGGGAGCATCGCAGCGAGGAACGAGCGAGGAGCGGACCGGAGCGCGGAGTCGGACCGGACGACGGTGTCCGACGACCTGCCCACCGGCGCCACCGCGGCGACCGCGGCCCGGCACGGCGCCACCGGCGAGACGCTGCTGGAGATCCGCGACCTGAAGAAGCACTTCCCGCTCACCCAGGGGGTCGTCTTCAAGCGGACCATCGGCCACGTCCGGGCCGTGGACGGCGTCAACCTGACCATGCGCCGGGGTGAGACCGTCGGCCTGGTCGGGGAGTCCGGCTGCGGCAAGTCGACGGTGTCCAAGCTGCTCGTCGCGCTGGAGAAGCCGACGGCGGGGTCGATCGTCTACAAGGGCCGCGACGTGGCCAAGCTGGGCGGTCGGGCGCTCAAGGACTACCGCCGCGAGGTCCAGATCATCTTCCAGGACCCGTACGCGTCGCTGAACCCGCGGATGACCGTGGGCGACATCGTCGCCGAGGGCTGGTCGGTGCACGCCGACGTGGCCCCGAAGAAGGGCCGGCTGCAGCGGACCCAGGAACTGCTCGACCGCGTCGGCCTCAACCCCGACTACGTCAACCGCTACCCGCACCAGTTCTCCGGCGGCCAGCGGCAGCGCATCGGCATCGCGCGGGCGCTGGCGCTGCGGCCGGAGATCATCGTCTGCGACGAGCCGGTGTCGGCCCTCGACGTCTCGGTGCAGGCCCAGGTGGTCAACCTGCTCGAGGACCTGCAGGACGAGTTCGGCCTGTCCTACCTGTTCATCGCCCACGACCTGTCGGTGGTGCGGCACATCTCCGACCGGGTCGCGGTGATGTACCTCGGCAGCATCGTGGAGGAGGGCACCGACGAGCAGGTCTACACCTCGCCGTCGCACCCCTACACGCAGGCGCTGCTGTCGTCGGTGCCGCTGCACGAGCCGGCGCTGCGCGGGCAGAAGGACCGGATCCTGCTGCAGGGCGACGTCCCCAGCCCGGCCAACCCGCCCTCGGGCTGCCGGTTCCGCACCCGCTGCTGGAAGGCCCAGGACATCTGCGCGGAGGAGGCCCCGGCGCTCGTCGACCGCGGCCAGGGCCACCCGTCGGCGTGCCACTTCGCCGAGGCCCGCATGGTCGTGCCTGTCGACGCGGAGTGAGCGGCCTCCTCGCGATCATGGAGCCCGGGAGTGGACCCGCCGTCGGCTGGCGGGGTGTCGCATCCGGGACCTCATGATCGCGGAGGCTCAGGGAGAATGCCTCGCCGTGACCGCTGACCGCCGCCTGCTGCTCGTGCACGCCCACCCCGACGACGAGACGATCAACAACGGGGCCACGATGGCTCGTTACGTCGCCGAGGGGGCGGCGGTCACGCTGCTCACCTGCACACTGGGTGAGGAGGGCGAGGTCCTCGTCCCGGAGCTGGAACTGCTGGCCGCCGACCACGCCGACCAGCTCGGCGGCTACCGGATCAGCGAGCTGCGGGCCGCCATGGAGGCCCTCGGGGTCACCGACTGGCGCTTCCTCGGCGGCCCCGGCCGCTACCGGGACTCCGGGATGATGGGGACGCCGGCCAACGACAAGCCCCGCGCGTTCTGGAGGGCCGACCTCGCCGAGGCGGTCGCGTACGCGGTCGCCGTCGTCCGCGAGGTGCGACCGCAGGTCGTCGTGACCTACGACGAGAACGGCGGCTACGGCCACCCGGACCACATCCAGGCCCACCGCGTGGCCATGGGGGCGGTGGACGCCGCCGCCGACCCCGCGTACCGCCCCGACCTCGGGGAGCCGTGGCAGGTCGCCAAGGTGTACTGGTGCTGCATGCCGCGGTCGGTCCTGCGCGAGGGCATCGAGGCGATGCGCGCGCTGGGGGAGGCCTCGCCCTTCGACGACCTCGGCGACGTGGAGGAGGTGCCCTTCGCCGTCCCCGACGAGCAGGTCGCCGCCGCCGTCGACGGACGGGCGTACGCCGCGCAGAAGGACGCCGCGATGCGGGCCCACCCCACCCAGATCACCGTCGACGGCCCGTTCTTCGCACTGTCGAACAACCTCGGCCAGGAGGTCCTGGGGACCGAGTACTACCGGCTGGTCCGCGGCGAGCGCGGCCCGGTCGGGCCCGACGGCAGGGAGGACGACCTGTTCGCCGGCCTCTCCGGATGATCCGGCGCACGGGGGCCGCGCTGCTGGTCGCCGCGGTCGCCGGGTGGCTGGCGCTGGTGGAGGTGTTCTGGCTGCCGTTGCGGGTGGCCGGCGTGCCGGTGCCCGTGTCGGTCGTGGCGGCCGTCGCCGGCAACCTGCTCCTCGTGCCGCTGGCGGCCCGGTTGACGGGGTCCCGTGTGGCGGCGGCGCTGCCGGCGCTGGTCTGGCTCACCGTCGCCGTCGCGGGCAGCATCCGCCGTCCCGAGGGTGACCTGCTGATCACCGGCGGCGGGTTCGCCGGCTTCGTCAACCTCGCCTTCCTGCTGCTGGGCGTGGTCGCCGCCGCCTTCGCCGTGGGTCGGGTGCTCGCGGCGCCGGTCAGCCGGGCGCGTACCGGTAGTGGTAGCGGTGGTGCTCGATGAAGCCGGCCTTCCGGTAGAGGGCCCGGGCGGGGGCGTTGTCCGACGCGACCTGCAGGTACACCCACTGCGCCCCACGCTGCGCGCCCCAGCGCTGGAGCGCGGCCATGACGGCGGTGGCCAGGCCTCGGCGCCGGTGCTCCTCCTCGACGGTGACCGCGGCGACCCCCAGCCACCCGTCGGTGAGCACGCCCCGCGCGACGGCGGCCAGCGGCGCCGGCGACGGCTCCAGGCGCACCGAGGCGAAGACGACGTCCTCGGCGTTGGTGAGCACCGCGCGGGCCGACGCCGGCAGCGGCCGGCCGCGGTGGCGGTAGCCGGCCAGCCAGGCGTCGTCGGGCGCGGGGGAGAGGTCGACGGGGACGCCGTCCGCCGGCGGGACGGACAGCGGCGCGGTGAGCACGAGCACGTCCTCGTCCCGTTCCCACCCGGCGGCGGCGAACGCGGCGTCGGCGGTCCGGGACTGGCGGCCGGGCAGCATGGCGCACGGGCGCAGGCCGCGCTCGGCGTACCAGGCCGCGACGGCCACCACCGCGTCCGGCAGGGCTCTGCCGGGGTCGCCCACGACCAGGGCCGAGTTGGCCCGCCCGGTGAACCCGCCGCCCGCGCGCAGCAGCCACTCGCCGAGGGGCGCCTCCTCCGACCCGCGCCAGCCGCGTGCGGCGAGGCGCTCGAGGCCGGCGACGTCGAGGGGCGAGCGGCTCTGTCCCATGGCCTGATCCTGCGTCCCGCACCGGCGGGCTCCCTCCGCGGGGTGCCCGGCAGGCCACCCGTCGCGCTCGGTGCCCGGGGGACGGGCCATACTGATCGCGCGAACGACGACCCCGGCGTGCCCGGCGGTCACTGCCTGCGCGTCCCCGGGAGGGAACCTCCGTGACCTACGTCATCACCCAGCCCTGCGTCGACGTCCTCGACAAGGCGTGCATCGACGAGTGCCCGGTGGACTGCATCTACGAGGGCGACCGGATGCTCTACATCCACCCCGACGAGTGCGTCGACTGCGGTGCCTGCGAGCCCGTCTGCCCGGTGGAGGCCATCTACTACGAGGACGACGTCCCGGACAAGTGGAAGGACTTCTACAACGCCAACGTGGAGTTCTTCTCCGACCTGGGCAGCCCCGGCGGCGCCGCGAAGACCGGCAAGATCGCCAAGGACCACCCGCTCGTGGCCGCGCTGCCGCCCCAGGCGGAAGGGCACTGACGACCACCGTCGAGGGGACGGCGGCCGGCCGGCTGCCGGACTTCCCCTGGGACTCACTGGCCGGTGCGCGGGCCAAGGCGGCCCGGCACCCCGGCGGCGTCGTGGACCTCTCCATCGGGACGCCGGTCGACGACACCCCTGAGGTGCTCGCGGCGGCGCTGGCCGGTGCGGGCAACGCCCCGGGCTACCCGACCGCGCTGGGCACCGCCGACCTGCGCACGGCCGCGGCGGAGTGGCTGCGGCGCCGGCTGGGCGTCCACCTGGCCGACCCGCTGGGCGCCGACCCGTCGGTGATCCCGACCATCGGCTCCAAGGAGCTGGTCGCGCTGCTGCCCACGATGCTGGGCCTGCGCGGCGGTGGGAGCGTCGTCGTCCCCGAGGTCGCCTACCCCACCTACGAGGTGGGCGCGGTGCTGGCCGGCCTGGCCGTGCGGCGCACCGACACGCCGCCGGACGACGCGACCGGCATCGTGCTCGCCTGGCTGAACTCGCCGGGGAACCCGCACGGGCGGGTGCTCCCCGACGAGCGGCTGCGCGCCTGGGTGGAGTGGGGCCGGGCGCACGGCATCCCGGTGGTCGCCGACGAGTGCTACGTCACGCTGGGCTGGGACGTCACGCCGCGGTCGATCCTGCACCCCGAGGTCGCCGGGCCCGACCACACCGGCCTGCTGGCCGTGCACTCGCTGTCCAAGCAGTCCACGGCGGCGGGGTACCGGGCCGGGCTCCTGTCGGGCGACCCGGCGCTGGTGCGCACGGTGTGGGAGGTCCGCCGCCACCTCGGGCTGCTCGTGCCCACCCCCGTCCAGGCCGCCATGACCGCCGGGCTGGCCGACGACGCGCACGTCGACGAGCAGCGGGAGCGCTACCGCGCCCGTCGCGAGCAGCTGGCCGCAGCGGTCCGCGAGGCCGGTGCCCGCATCGACCACTCCGAGGCCGGGCTCTACCTCTGGGTCAGCCGGGACGAGGACTGCTGGACGACGATCGACTGGCTGGCCGGGCTGGGGATCGTCGCCGCCCCGGGCGTCTTCTACGGCCCGGCGGGGGCGCGGCACGTGCGGATGGCGCTGACCGCCACCGACGACCGGATCGCCGCCGCGGTGGAGCGCCTGGCGGGCTGAGCGCCGGGGGCGCCCGGTGGCGGGAGCCTCAGCCGCAGGTCAGGTCGTCGACGCCCAGCGCGCCCGCGAGCTCGACGGCCATGCCCTCGTGCTTCTGGTACGCCTCGGGGAAGCCGCTGCGCTGGACCAGCTGCGCCGCGTCGGTCAGTCGGCGGGTCTCCCACCCGGGCACCTGTACCAGGCCGTCGTAGAACTTGCCGGCCGCGTAGACCGGGTCCTGCACCTGCGCCGGTGTGCCCCAGCCCTGCGACGGGCGCTGCTGGAACAGGCCGAGGGAGTCGCGGTCGCCGTAGTCGAGGTTGCGCAGGGCCGACTCCTGCATGGCCGTGGCCAGGGCGATGACCACGGCCCGCTGGGGCAGGCCGCGGTCGTACCCGACCTGCGCGATCGTCCGGGCGTTGGCGACCTGCTCGCCGGTGAGCGTGAGGCCGGTCGCGGGCAGCCGGCACTCGGCGGTCGCCATGGGGGCGTCCTCGTCGCCGGCGGTCGCCGACAGGGCGACGAGCACGATCACGGCGAGCAGCGCCGCGAGCCAGGCCCAGGAGGCCGCCGTCCGGCCGCGTCCGCCACGGGCCGGGGCGCGCCCCGCCGACGCCGGACGCCGTTCCCGGGAGGGCCGCCGTCCCGACGAGGGGCGCCGGGTCGGCCGCCGGGCCGCGGCCGGGCGGCGGGCCGCCGGCGACCGCTGCACCGTCCCGCTCCGCCCGCTGGTCATCTGGTCGACTGTAGGTGCCGATCCTGGACACGCGGTGGTGTCGCGGCGAGGTGTCCGTCGCTAGCGTGTCGGCGCGCCGACGCCCCGTGAGGAGACCCGATGAGTGACGCCCTGCTGCCCGGCACCACCGCCACGCGCGTGCCGACCCCGCGGCTGACCCAGAACGTGCTGCACCCCGACGGCGTGGACCTGGCCGGCCCGGGCGAGACGGTGCTGTTCGTGCACGGCAACGTGAGCTCGTCGCTGTTCTGGCAGCAGCCGCTGCTCGCGCTGGCCGAGACGGGCCGCGTCAAGCCGATCGCGGTCGACCTGCGGGGCTACGGCGACACCGACCCGCTCCCGATCGACGCCCGCCGCGGGGTGCGCGACTGGGCCGACGACCTCGCTGCGCTGGTCGAGACGCTGGGGCTCGACCGGGTGCACCTGGTCGGCTGGAGCATGGGGGCCGGCGTCGTCCTGCAGTACCTGCTGGACGCCCCCGAGCGGGTCGCCTCGGTGGCGCTGGTCGCGCCGGTCTCCCCGTACGGGTTCGGCGGCACGGCGGGCCCGGAGGGACGGCGGCTGTCCGAGGACGGGGCGGGCGCCGGCGCCGGGGCGGCCAACCCGGCGTTCGTCGCCGCCCTCGCCGCCGGGGACACCACGGCCGACGAGCCGACCAGCCCGCGGTCGATCCTGCGCGGGTTCTACGTCGCGCCGGGGTCCCTGCCGCTGGACCCCCAGCTCGAGGACGTCTTCGTCACGGCCATGAACAGCACCCGCACCGGTGAGGACCACTACCCGGGCGACGCCGCCACCAGCCCGACCTGGCCCGGGGTGGCGCCGGGCTCGCGCGGCGTGCTGAACACGATGGCGCCGACGGTGTTCGACCTCTCGGGGATCGTGGACCTGCCCGACAAGCCCCCGGTGCTGTGGATCCGCGGGGACGCCGACGCGATCGTCTCCGACGCCTCGCTGTTCGACCTGGCGCAGCTCGGCGCCCTGGGCGCGGTGCCGGGCTGGCCGGGCGAGGAGGTCTGCCCGCCGCAGCCGATGGTCACCCAGACCCGCGCCGTCCTCGACCGCTACGCGGCCGACGGCGGCGCCTACCGCGAGGTGGTGTTCCCCGGCGTGGGCCACTCGCCGCACGTCGAGCGCCCGCAGGAGTTCGTGGTGGCGCTGCTGGAGCACCTGAGCTCCCCGGCGGCCGCGCCGTCCAACACGCCGGAGACCCCCGGCCCCGGCGACATCGGCTGAGCGCGGCCGGTCTGCCGGTGGCGGGGTCCGCTCAGTTCTTGTGGAGCTCGGCGTTGAGGGCGCCCCAGTCGCCGTCCCGGGGGAGCGCCTCCAGCGCGCCGGAGACCGAGTTGCGGCGGAACAGCAACCCGTCGCGCCCGGAGAGCTCCGCGGCCTTCACCACGGAACCGTCGGGCAGGGTCACCCGCGAGCCGGCGGTCACGTAGCAACCGGCCTCGATGACGCACCTGTCGCCGAGGGAGATCCCGATGCCGGCGTTGGCACCGAGCAGGCACCCCGACCCGATCGAGATGACCTGCTTCCCGCCGCCGGAGAGGGTGCCCATGATCGAGGCGCCGCCGCCGATGTCGCTGTCGGCCCCGACGACGACGCCGGCGCTGATCCGGCCCTCGACCATCGACGGGCCGAGCGTCCCGGCGTTGAAGTTGACGAAGCCCTCGTGCATGACCGTCGTCCCCTCGGCGAGGTGGGCGCCCAGCCGCACCCGGTCGCCGTCGGCGATCCGCACGCCGGAGGGGATGACGTAGTCGACCATCCGCGGGAACTTGTCGACGCCGTACACGGTCACCTGGCCGTGGGCCGCGCGCAGCCGGTGCGCGTTGAACGAGGCCGCCTCGACCGGGCCGGCACTGGTCCACGCGACGTTGGTGAGCAGCCCGAAGACGCCGGTCATGTCGGCGCCGTGCGGGCGGATCAGCCGGTGCGACAGCAGGTGCAGGCGCAGCCAGACGTCGTGGGTGTCGACCGGCGGGGCGGACAGGTCCGGGATCACGGTGCGGACGGCGATCACCTCCACCCCGCGGGCCTCGTCGCTGCGCACCAGGCCGCCGTAGTCGGGGCCCAGCTCGCCGGAGAGCTCCAGCGCGCCCAGGCGGGTGGTACCGGCGACCGAGCCCTCGGGGGCGCCCAGGCGGGGCTCGGGGTACCACGTGTCGAGCACCGTGCCGGAGGGGGTCACGGTGGCCAGGCCGGCAGCGACGGCGGAGAGCGGGGCGGCGTTCGTCACGGGGACGACGCTACCCAGCACGCAGCCGCACCCGGTCGGCGGCGGGGACGCACCTGGGGGTGAACGGTGCGGAACCATCCGGCTACGTGGCGCGCTGCGGCGGCCCGCCCACCACGCCGCCCGTAGGCTCGGTGGCCGTGAGTGACCTGCCCGCGCTCGACCTGTCCGCCGACGTCCTCTCCCTCACCCGCGCGCTCGTGGACACGCCGTCGGTGTCGGGGGACGAGGCGGCGCTGGCCGACGCGGTCGAGGCCGCGCTGCGCGCGCTCGGCGGCCTGGAGGTCGAGCGGGTCGGGGACGCCGTCCTGGCCCGGACCAGCCTGGACCGGCCCAGCCGGGTGGTCCTCGCCGGCCACCTGGACACCGTGCCGATCGCCGACAACCTCCCCAGCCGGGTCGAGGACGGGCGGCTGTACGGCTGCGGCACCAGCGACATGAAGGCCGGCGACGCGGTCATGCTGCGGCTGGCCGGCCGGTTCGGCGTCCCCGGCGCCGCGCCGGCGCACGACCTCACCTTCGTCTTCTACGACAACGAGGAGGTCGAGGCGGTCAAGAACGGCCTCGGCCGGGTCGCCCGGGAGCGCCGGGGCTGGCTCTACGGCGACCTCGCGATCCTGCTCGAGCCGACCGACGGCGAGATCGAGGCCGGCTGCCAGGGCACGCTGCGGGCGGTGCTCGAGGTGCCGGGCCGGCGGGCGCACAGCGCGCGGAGCTGGCTGGGTGTCAACGCGATCCACGGCGCCGCGGGCATCCTCGCCACCCTCGCCGACTACCGGCCCCGCGAGGTCGAGATCGACGGCTGCACCTACCGGGAGGGGCTCAACGCCGTCCGGGTCGAGGGCGGTGTGGCGGGCAACGTCATCCCCGACGCCTGCGCGGTGACGGTGAACTTCCGCTACGCCCCCGACCGCGACGAGGACGCCGCCGAGGCGCACGTCCGCGAGGTCTTCGCCGACGCGGTCGCGGCCGGGGCCACCCTCACCGTCGTCGACAACGCCGGCGGTGCGCTGCCGGGCCTGTCCGAGCCCGCCGCGGCGGCCTTCGTCGCGGCCGTCGGCCGGCCGGCGCGGGCCAAGCTCGGCTGGACCGACGTCGCCCGGTTCGCCGCCTTCGGCATCCCCGCCGTCAACTACGGCCCGGGGGACCCGCAGCTGGCCCACACCCGCGAGGAACACGTCGTCGTCGACCGCCTGCAGCCGGCCGAGGACGCGCTGGTCGCCTACCTCTCGACTCCCTGAGGAGCTCCCACCATGACCGTCGAGTCCAACGGGGGACGCCGTCCCCGCCCGACCCGCCACCGCGGGCCGATCATGCTGCGGGGCGGGGAGCCCGACCCGCGGACCCAGGGGACGACGACCGACCAGCGGCTGCTGGACCGGCGTGGCCCGACCGACTGGGTGCACACCGACCCGTGGCGGGTGCTGCGGATCCAGAGCGAGTTCGTCGAGGGCTTCGGCCTGTTGTCGGAGCTGCCGCGCGCGGTGAGCGTCTTCGGCAGCGCCCGCACGCCGCGCGACTCGCCGCACTACGCCGCCGGGGTCGAGATCGGGGCCGCGCTGGCCCGGGCCGGCTACGCGGTGATCACCGGCGGCGGCCCCGGCGCGATGGAGGCGGCCAACCGGGGGGCGTCGGAGTCCGGCGGGCTGTCGGTGGGGCTGGGCATCGAGCTGCCGTTCGAGCAGGAGCTCAACGAGTGGGTCGACGTCGGCATCGCGTTCCGCTACTTCTTCGTCCGCAAGACGATGTTCGTGAAGTACGCGCAGGCCTTCGTCATCCTGCCCGGCGGGTTCGGCACCCTCGACGAGCTGTTCGAGGCGCTCACCCTCGTGCAGACGCGCAAGGTGACCCGCTTCCCCGTGGTCCTCTACGGCAGCGAGTACTGGTCGGGCCTGGTCGGCTGGATCCGCGACACGATGGTCCCGGCCGCGACCATCAAGGAGACCGACCTGGACCTGTTCACGGTCACCGACGACGTCGACGAGGTCGTGCGGGTCATCCAGGAGGCCGAGGCGGCCCGCCGGGCCGGCGAGGAGCTCGGCGGCATGCGCGCCGCACCGGTCGACAACGCCCCCAGCGACGCCTGAGGTCACCGCCCCGTGGTCTCCGCCGCCGTCTTCGTCCTCACCGTCCTGGTGGTCGGTGCGCTGGTGTTCCTCGCCGGCGCGCTGCTGCTCGGCCGGGGTGAGACGCAGCCACCCGCAGACCTCGACCGCTCACCGGTCGAGCTGCCCGACGACCGGCCGGTGACCGCGGAGGACGTGCGCGGACTGCGGATCTCGGTGACCGCGCGCGGCTACCGGATGACCGAGGTGGACTGGCTGCTCGAACAGCTCGCGCAGACCCTCGAGGAGCGCGACGCGGAGCTGGCCGCGCTGCGGTCCCGGCTGGAGTCGGTCTCCGCGCAGGGGGACGACGCGCCACCGCCCTCCACTGCAGCGAACGGAGCGCACGCCGATGCCTGAGCTGACCGAGACCGTCGACGTCGACGCCCCGCCCGAGCGGGTGTGGGCCGCGCTCACGGACTGGACCCGGCAGGGCGAGTGGATGCTGCTCACCGACGTCGCCACCGTGGACGGCGAGGCCACCGGGGTCGGCGGCCGGCTCGTGGCGCGGACCGGCATCCCCTGGCGGCGCGGCCGGCACCTGGGCGTGGTGGACACCATGGTGATCACCGAGTGGGACCCGCCCCGGCGCGCCGTGGTGCAGCACACCGGGCGGATCGTCCGCGGGCCGGGCATCTTCGAGGTGGCCCCGCGCGGGCAGCACGCCACCCTCACCTGGACCGAGCGGCTGTGGCTCCCGTTCGGCCTGCTGGGGCGGCTCGGCTGGCCGCTGGTGCGGCCGTTCGCGGTCGTCGGCGTGCGCCGGTCGCTGCGCCGGTTCGCCGCCTTCGCTGCCCACCACCCGGGATGACCGGGGCGGCGATCCGCGGCGAGCTGGCCGCGGCGGCCGACCCGGGACGCGCCGAGGGGATGGCCCGCTACTTCCAGGCGCGGCCGGGCGGGTCGGCGAGGGGGACCGCTTCCTCGGCATCGCCGTCCCGGTGCAGCGGCGGGTCGCCCGCCGGCACGCGGCGACGACGTCCCTGGCCGACGTCGAGGCCCTGCTCCGCAGCCCGCTGCACGAGGAGCGGCTGACCGCGCTGTTCGTGCTGGTCGAGCGGTTCGGCCGGGCCGACGCCGCCGGGCGCCGGGAGGTCGTCGACCTCTACCTGCGGTGCCGGGCGCACGTGGACAACTGGGACCTGGTCGACGCCTCGGCGCCGTACCTGCTGGGCGAGGTCGAGCCCGCCGTCCTGGACGAGCTGGCGGCGTCGGCGTCGGTGTGGGACCGCCGGATCGCCGTGATGGCCACGTTCGCCGCCGTCCGTGCCGGGCGGTTCGGGCCGACGCTGCACCTGGCCGACCGGTTGCTGGACGATCCGCACGACCTGGTGCACAAGGCCGTCGGGTGGATGCTGCGCGAGGTCGGCAACCGCGACCGGGCGGTGGCCGAGCAGTTCCTGGCACCGCGCTACCGCCGCATGCCGCGCACCATGCTGCGCTACGCGATCGAGCGGTACCCGCCCGACCGGCGCCGCGCCTACCTCGCCGGAGACGTCTGAGCGCCCGGCTTGACCCCGCCCCAGGGGCCGGCCGCAGGCTGCCGGTGTGGACGAGCACCTGCTGCGGGCCGGGGAGTTCCTCTCCCGCACCCGCCTGTCGCCCAAGGCCCTGCGGTTGTACGGCGCGCAGGGCCTGCTCGCGCCGGACCGGACCGACGCCCGGACCGGCTACCGCTGGTACGCCCCGGCACAGGTGGAGCGGGCCCGGCTGATCGGGCTGCTGCGGCAGGCCGGCATGCCGCTGGCGCACGTGCGGGCGGTGCTCGACCTGCCCCCGGCCGACCGCCTCGCCGCCGTCGACCGCTGGTGGGACGGCGTCGAGGCCGACCTCGCCCGGCGGCGGGAGCTCGTGACCCACCTGCACCGCCGGCTGGCCGGCGGGCCCGACACCCTGGAGGACACCGTGCACGACGTCGCGCTGCGCACCACCGACGAGCTCACCCTGCTGAGCACCCGGCGGACCACCACCGTCGACGGGCTCGACGCCGTCATCACCACCGCCCGGGAGGCGATCGAGGCGCACCTCGACGCCTCGGGAGCCGCCCGTGCCGGCGCGTTGCGGGTCGTCTACCACGGCATGGTCACCGAGGACAGCGACGGCCCGGTCGAGGTCGCCGTCCCTTTCACCGGAGTGGTCGAGCCGGTGGCCGACCTGCGCGTGCGCCGGCAGCCCGCCGGCCGGGAAGCGGTCACCGTGCTCGCGCGCGGCGAGGCGGAGTTCCCGCGCCTCCTCGACGCCTACGACGCCGTGGCCCGCTGGTGCGACGCCGCCGGCCTGCGCCGGGCGGGCAGCCCCGCCGAGGTCCACCTGACCGGCCGGGACGTCGACCCGGGGGAGCCGCACCTCGAGGTGGCCTGGCCGGTCGCCTGACCCGGCGTGGTCATCCCCGCTGCGAGCGGGCGAACTCCAGGGCCTCCCGTGCCAGCGGCAGGTCGGTGGCCGGCTCCCCGTCGGGGAGGGCGACCCACTCGCGGTAGGGCCGGCCGCGGCCGGTGCCGAACGGGCCGCCCCGGCCGTCGGCCAGCAGCCCGGACACCCGCGCCTCCGGCAGCTTGAGCACCACCGCGTCCCGGACGACCATCGCGAACGCCGCCCCGTCGACCTTCAGCGCTGCGGAGCCGAAGCGGCGCGGGCCGGCGGTGTCGGGCGGGGTCACGTCGGGCTCGCCGGCGAGGGCGTCGACGAGGGCGGCGAAGCGGTCGGCGGTCTGCACGCCCTCATGCTGGCGCGGGAGCCGCTCCCGCGGGGCGCCCGGCCGCGCGGGCGGCGGCACGCCTGACGTACCAGCGCCGCCACAGCACCGCGGCGACGGCGAGGGTCACGACCGTGCCGCCGTCGTTCATGAGCTGCGCACCCTCCGCGCCGTGCAGCACCCCGGCCGGCGGGTACGCGTAGAGCCACCTCGCCAGGACGTCGTGGGCGGCGGTGCCGGCAGCCAGCGCGCCCGCGCGGACCCCCACCCCCCGCGGGTGCGGCGCGGGGTCGACGGCGAGCACGGACGCGGTCGCCAGGTAGCCGCTGACCAGCAGGTGCAGCGACACCGCCGCCGCCAGTCCGGGCCGGTGCGCGGCGGCGGTGTGCAGGCCGGTGCCGTACAGCACCCACAGCCCCGCGGCGTGCAGGGGGACGGCGACCAGCGGGTCGGTCGCCCAGCGCGGCACCGGCGTGCGCAGTGCCCGCGTCAGCCGCCGGGCCCCGGTCACCGGCAGCGCCCGCAGGGCCAGGGTGACCGGCGCGGCCAGCACCAGGAGCAGCGGGGCGAGCATCCCGAGCAGCAGGTGCCCGGCCATGTGGGTGCGCAGGTCGCCGTGGGCACCGGCCAGTGCCGCGCCGACGACGGCCGCGGCTCCGCCGAGCAGCCAGGACGCCGTCCGGGCCAGCGGCCACGGCGACCGGCACCGCCAGCCGGCCGCCACGTACACCGCGCCGGCGGCCAGCGCGACGGCGAGCGCGGTCACCGGGCCGGCCGGCGACGGGCGCGCAGCAGCAGGACCGCCCCGGCGAGCAGCAGGAGCACCGCCCCGGCGTTCCACGCGAGGTCGTAGCCGGTGAGGTCCACGCCGTAGCGGACCTGGTGCAGCCGCAGCAGCTTGTGGTCGACCACGCCGTCCCACAGCTGGAAGCCACCGGCGCCGAGCAGGACCAGCGCCCACCAGCGCCCCCGGTCGAACGCGCCGCGGCGGCGCAGGTCGGCGGTCAGCGCGAGCCCCGCGACCACCGCCGAGAGGGTCAGCGCGTGCAGGACCCCGTCGGAGACCAGCCCGACCGCACCGCCGGCCCGGTCGTAGAGGTGGTGCCAGTGCAGCAGCTGGTGGAAGACGATCTCGTCGACCGCACCCATCAGGCCGGCGCCGACCAGCAGCCCCGAGGCCGTCAGCCGCCGGCCGGGCACGGGGGGTGCACCGGTCACCGTCGACCCGTGCCCGCTCGCCGGGTGCGGAAACCCGCGCTCAGGCGCGCTCGGTGGCCAGCCGGGCGCCGAAGCCCAGCAGGGCGACGCCGGTCAGCGCGTCCAGCCCGCGGCGGACCGGCCGGCGGGCGAGCAGCGCCCGGGCGCGGTCCAGCCCCGCCACGAGCAGCAGCAGCCAGGCCAGCCCCAGGACGGCGTGGGTGAGCGCGTAGGCCGCCAGCACCGGCACCGGGGTGCCCGGGCCGAGGAACTGCGGCAGCACCGCGAGGTAGAAGGCCAGCACCTTCGGGTTGGTGATGTTGGAGAGGAAGCCCTGCCGCCAGCCGGCCAGCGCCTGACCGGGGAGCCGCTCGCCGGCGGGCAGCTCCGGGTAGCGGCCACGGACGGCGGAGCGCAGTGCCTGCACGCCGAGCCACGCGAGGTAGGCGATGCCGAGCCAGCGGATGGTCTGGAACAGCGGTTCGACCCGCACGACCAGCGCGCCCAGACCGGTCGCGGCGGCGGCGCCCTGCACGACGTTGGACGCGGTGACGCCTCCGGCCGCCCACGCGCCGCGCCGCCGTCCACCTGCGAGGGTGTTCTTGACGACCACGGCGAAGTCCGCGCCCGGCACGAGGACGAGCACGGTCGCGAACACGACGAACGTCCCGTACTGCGACACGCACCCACCGTAGGACGTCAGGGGGGTCGGGCAGGATGTCCGCCGTGAGGTCGTGCAGCGTGGCACGCGGACAGCGATGAGCCGACGGGGCTGGGCGCTGTTCCTCGCCATGTCGGTCATCTGGGGGATCCCGTACCTGCTCATCAAGGTGGCGGTCGAGGAGGTGTCGCCGGTCGTCGTCGTCGCCGTCCGCTGCGTCCTCGGCGCCGCCCTGCTGCTGCCGTGGACGGTCGCCCGGGGCCAGCTGCGCCCCGCGCTGCGGCACTGGAGGGCGCTGCTCCTGTTCACGGTCCTGGAGATGACCGGGCCCTGGCTGCTGCTGTCCTACGCCGAGCAGACGCTGTCCAGCTCGCTCACCGGGCTGCTGGTGGCCGGCGTGCCGTTCGTCGCGGCCCTGGCCGGGCGCCTGTCGGGCGAGGAGGAGCGGCTCGGCCGGGTGCGCCTGGCCGGCATGGGGCTGGGCGTCGTGGGCATCGCCGTCCTGCTGGGGCTCGACGTCGAGGGGATCGCCCTGCTGCCGGTGCTGGCCGTGGCCCTGGTCGTCGTCGGTTACGCCACCGCGCCCCTCATCGTGAGCCGGGCGCTGCCCGACGTCCCCGGTGTCGCGGCGAGCGCGATCGCGCTGACCGTGACCGCGGTCGTCTACCTGCCCTTCGCCGTGCCGCAGCTGGACGAGGTGGCGCGCGCGCCGGGGCGGGCGCTGGGGGCACTGGTCACCCTCGGCGTGCTGTGCACCGCCGTCGCGCTGGCGCTGTTCTTCGCGCTGATCCGGGAGGTCGGCCCGCAGCGGGCGCTGGTCATCACCTTCCTCAACCCGGCGGTGGCGGTGCTGCTCGGCGTCCTGCTGCTCGACGAGCCGTTCACCCTCGGCCTGGCGGCCGGCCTGCCGCTGGTGGTCGCCGGCTGCGTGCTGGCCACCCGGCGCTCCCCGGTACGCCGGCAGCGATCCGAGCTCCCCGACGTCGACGCCGCCGTCCCCTGACCCGCGCGGGGGTCAGCCCAGCCGGCGCAGCTGCGGCCAGATCTGCGACCACGGCACCCGTCGGTCGGTGGCGAGGCGGATGGGCACGCCCTGCTCGTCGTTGTCCAGCCCGACGCCGTTGTCGACCCGCCCGGCCGGCTCCACCCGGCCGAACCAGCGCGCGAGCTCGTCCTCCGGGAACCCGACGGCGACCACCGAGGTCACCGTCTCCGGCGGCGGCCCCCAGTCCCAGTAGGCGTTGTGTCCGCTGTGGGCGGGGCCGAGCCGTGGCGCGTAGCGGTCCACCGCGCCGGCCTCGCCGTAGTTGCGGGTGAGGACGGCGACCTGCTCGCCGGCCGGGAGCCGGTCGCGGGCCCGCTGCACCGCCGCGGCGAACGCCGGCCAGCCGACGGTCTCCCCGGCGTCGTAGTTGACGTCCACCACGGGGGTGTCGGCCAGCCGGTCGACCGGGACCACCGGCAGCATCAGCACGCCGTCGACGAGCAGGCTCAGCGCCAGCGCGGCGCCCACGGCGGCGGCGCGCAGCCGGCCGGTGCCGGCGCGCACCCACGCCACCACCGGGCCCGCGCCGGCGGCCAGCAGCAACGGGTAGAGCCCGGCCAGGTAGTAGGGCTTGCCGCCGGTCGCCACGAACACCACCGCGAGGACGACGTAGGCGACGGCGAAGGCCCGCCACGGCCGCAGCGCCGGGTCCCGGACCAGCCGCACCCAGCCGGCGACCCACACCGGCACGAGCAGCGGGCTGACCAGGACCAGCTGGAAGGGCAGGAACAGGTACCAGGGCTCGCTGGTCCCCGAGCTGCCGGCGGCGATCGCCTCGGCCAGCTCCAGCTGGGGCCAGCCGTTGACCGCCTGCCAGGCCAGGTTCGGCGACCAGACGGCCAGCGCCAGCGCGCCACCCAGCCAGGGCCAGGGGGACCGCAGGGCCGACCGCGGTCCCACGACCAGCACGCCGACCAGCACCGCGGCCAGCAGGAAGGCCGGCTGCACCTTGTTGAGCAGCGCCAGGCCGGCGACCGCCCCGGTGACCAGCCAGACCCGCCCGCCGTCGCGCAGTGCCCGCACCAGCAGCCAGGACAGCCCCGTCCAGGCCAGCAGGTCCAGCGTCGACGTCGAGAGCATGTGCCCCACGACCAGCAGGAAGGCCGACACCGCCATGGCCGCCGCGGCGAGCAGCTGCGCCGCTCGGCCGCCGCCGAACTCCCGGGCGAGCAGACCGGTGAGGACGACGACGCCCCCGGCCGCCAGCGCCGCCGGCACCCGGAGGGCGACCAACGAGCCGGGGGCGAGCGCGTCCACCGCCGCGGCCAGCAGCGGGGTCAGCGGCGGCTGGTCGACGTACCCGAACGCCGCCTCCCGGCCGGCCCGCAGGAAGTACAGCTCGTCGCGGTGGGGGCCGTACCGGCCGGCGACGGCGACCAGGAGCAGCACCACGGCAGCGGCCAGCGCGGCCAGCGGACGCAGGGCCGCGCGGGGGCGCGCCGCGACCGGGGCCGGGGAGGTCGCGGTCGCCGTCACGCCGACGACCGTAGGGCTGTCGGTGCGCCGGGCTAGCGTTCCGCGCCGTGGACCGGATCCGGTGTGCATGGGCCGACAGCACCCCCGAGTACGTCACCTACCACGACGAGGAGTGGGGCACCCCGCTGCACGGGGACGACGCGCTGTTCGAGCGGCTCTGCCTCGAGGCGTTCCAGTCGGGCCTGTCCTGGATCACCATCCTGCGCAAGCGCCCGGCGTTCCGGGCGGCCTTCGCCGGGTTCGCCATCGACGCTGTGGCCGAGTTCACCGACGAGGACGAGGCGCGGCTGATGGCCGACGCGGGCATCGTGCGCAACCGGGCCAAGGTCCGGGCGGCGATCGCCAACGCGCGGGCCGCGCAACGGGTGCCCGAGGGGCTCTCCGAGCTGCTCTGGTCGTTCGCCCCCACCGCGCCGCGGCCCCGGCCGGCCACGCTCGCCGACGTCCCGGCGACGAGCCCGGAGTCGGCGGCGATGGCCAAGGAGCTCAAGCGCCGCGGCTTCGTCTTCGTGGGTCCGACGACGGCCTACGCCCTCATGCAGGCCACCGGGATGGTCGACGACCACGTGGCCGACTGCTTCCGGGCCGGCGTGGCGTAGCTCCTCTTCGGCGGGCCCCGTCCCGGGTCCCGCGCCGAGCCCACGAGGGGTGGGGAGTGCGACGTCCTTCACCTGAAGGGGGCTCGTGTTGGACCTGAGCGCCGGATACGGGATCATGGGGAGCGGAGCTCACGGCATCGACGAGACGCCACACCGCAGCTAGCCGAGGTTGCGGGTGGCCGATGAAGGAGGCACGCATGGCGGCCATGAAGCCGCGCACGGGTGAAGGTCCCCTGGAGGTCACCAAGGAGGGGCGCGGCCTGGTCATGCGCGTACCGCTCGAAGGCGGCGGCCGCCTGGTCGTCGAGCTGTCGCCCGACGAGGCCGCGGCTCTCTCCGAGGCACTGAAGGGCGCGACCAGCTGAACACCGCAGCGCAGCTGCCCCCGGGCAGCCCCGCGCAGGGCGACGCGGCCCCGGTCGCCGGCAGCACGCCGGCGGCCGGGGCCGCGCCGTTGCCGCGGGTCGAGGTCCTGGCATCCCTCCCTGTGCTGGGGGAGGACGACGTCCTGGCCGTGCCGGTCGGGACCGGCGGCGCGCTGCCCGGCTGGCTCTCCGTGCCCGGCGCGCCGGTCGACACCGAGCTGCTCGCCGGCGCCCTCCGCGACACCGGCACCACCGGCCGGCCGGGGACGCACACCGTCCTTCCGGTGCCCGGCCGGCGCCCGCGCAGCGTGGTCGCGGTCGGGGTCGGGGACGCGACGCTGCCCGACCTGCGCAGCTACGTGGGGGCCGCCGTCCGCCGGGCGCAGGCCCTCGCCGAGCACGGCGCCACCCGCCTGGTGCTGCCGGTCGACGACGCCGCCGCGCCCGCCGGCGCGGAGGAGGTGCGCGCCGCCGTCGAGGCCGCGCTGCTGGCCGGCTACCGGTTCCGCGAGACCTCCACACCGCACCCGCTGCGGCTGGCGACGGTCACCGTCGTGGCCGCCGACGCGGGGGACCCCGCCGTGGCCGCGGCCGCCCGCGCGGGCGAGATCGGCGGCCGGGCGGTCGCCTGGGCCCGCGACTTGATCAACACGCCCAGCAACACCAAGAACCCCGCCTGGCTGGCCGAGCAGGCGCTCACCCGGCTGGCCGGGCTGCGGCACGTCACCGTCACCGTGCTCGGCCCCGAGGAGCTCCGCGCCGGCGGCTTCGGCGGCGTCCTCGCCGTCGGCGGCGGCTCGGCGACCCCGCCGCGACTGGTCGTGGCGAGCTACCGCCCGCCGGCCGCGGGGTCCGCCCACCCCGTCCTGGTCGGCAAGGGCATCACCTTCGACACCGGTGGCCTGTCGATCAAGCCCAACGCGGGCATGCGGGAGATGAAGACCGACATGGCCGGCGGCGCCGCCATGCTGGCCGTGCTCGACGCCGCCGCGCGGCTGGAGCTCCCGGTCGCCGTGACCGCCGTCGTCCCGGCCGCGGAGAACGCCGTGTCGGGGTCCTCCTACCGGCCGGCCGACGTCGTCCGGCACGTCGGCGGGCGGACGACGGAGGTGCTGAACACCGACGCCGAGGGCCGCATGGTGCTCGCCGACGGGCTGGCCCACGCCCGGCTGCACCTGGGCGCCACCGTGCTGGTCGACGTCGCCACGCTGACCGGGGCGATGAAGGTCGCGCTGGGGACCCGCACCGCGGGCCTCTACGCCACCACCGACGGGCTGGCCGACGCGCTGCGCACCGCGGCGGGCCACGCCGGTGAGCCGGTGTGGCGGATGCCCCTGGCCGAGGAGTACGCCGACCTGCTGGAGAGCACCGTCGCCGACGCCAACAACGCGCCGGGCAACCCGGGCGGCACGACCGCGGCGCTGTTCCTGCGGCCGTTCGCCGGCGACCTGCCCTGGGCCCACCTCGACGTCGCCGGCCCCGCGCGCGCCGGCTCGGACGATGCGGAGATCGTCAAGGGCGGCACCGGCTTCGGTGCCCGCACGCTGCTGCGCTGGCTGGAGGCGGGCGCGCCGGTCGACGCCCCGATGACCGCCGACTGATGACGGCCGGCGAGCAGAGCGGCGTCGTCTTCCCGGCCGGGCCGGACGGGCGGCGCAGCACCGCGGCCCTGGGGCGGGCCGTCGTCGCCGACGCGCTGCGCCCGGTCGACCCGACCGGCGCGGCGGCGGCCGAGCGGGAGACCAACTGGCGGGCCGGGTACCTGACCCACTTCCGCCGGCTGGTCGAGGCGGGGCTGACCTCGCGCGAGGCCGCGCTGGCCATCGCCGACGGCGGCCTCACCTCGCTGCACGCCCGCATGCGGGTGGCCGGGCCCGGCGGCGCCGAGACGGGCCTGGACACGCTCGCCACCGCGCCGGCCGGACGCGCCCTGGCCACGGCCGAGGTGCGCGGCACCGCGGAGCCGGAGGAGGAGCTGTCCCTGCCCTTCCACGGCCGGCGGCTGCGTGGCGACGCCCTGCTGCGGCAGCTGGACACCTGGGTCGAGGCGGGCGTGGTCGAGCCCTCGTGTGCCGAGGCGGTGCGCACGGTGGTGGCCAACCCGGGGTGGCTCGCGCTGCCGGACACCACCGTCGTCGTGCTCGGTGCCGGCGCCGAGATGGGGCCGCTGACCGCGTTGCTCCGCTGGGGTGCGCGCGTGGCCGGTGTCGACCTGCCGCGCGCGCCGCTGTGGGAACGGGTGCTCGACACCGCCCGGCGCGGTGCGGGCACCCTGCTGCTCCCGGCCGCCGCGGAGGGTGCACCGGTCGCCGCCGGGGCCGGCGCGGACCTCATCACGGAGGTGCCGGCCGTCGCCGAGTGGGTCGCCGGGCTGCCCGGCCGGCCGGTGCTGGGCGACTACGTCTACGCCGACGGCGCCACCAACGTGCGGGTCTCGGTCGCCGTCGACGCGCTCACCGCTCGGCTGGCGGCGGGCCGCCCCGACCTGGCGCTGGCCTTCCTGGCGACGCCGACCGACGTGTTCGCCGTCCCCGCGGAGGCGGTCGAGCAGTCGGTGCGCGCCTACGCGGGCCGGTCGCGGACGGCGAAGCTGCTGGGCCGCCCGCTGCGCACCCTCTCGGCCGGCCGGCTGCTGCAGCGGGCCTACGTGCCGGGCACCGCGCCCGGGATCGCCGACAGCCTCGTCGCCCAGCAGGGCCCCAACTACGCGCTGGCCAAGCGGCTGCAGCGGTGGCGGGCGACGGTCGCGCGCGCCGCGGGGGCGACGGTGTCGATGAACGTGGCGCCGCCGACGCGCACCCGCTCGGTGGTCAAGAACCGGGCACTGGCGGCGGCCTACGCCGGGGCGCACCGGTTCGGCGTCGAGGTGTTCGAGCCCGCGACGTCCAACGTGCTCATGGCCGCGCTGCTCGTGCACGACCTGCACACCGGGGGCGGCCCGGCGCGGGAGCACCCGTGGCAGGACGAGGCCGCGGCCGCCGCCCACGGCGGCCTGTGGCGGACCGCCTACTCGCCGCGCAGCGCCCTCGGCCTGGCCGCGCTGCTCGGCTACGGCGCCGCCCGCAGCTGACGCCCGACCGCGGACGTTCGAGAGCGGGCGCCCGGCAGCCCGCCGAGAACTGTCGTACCTCGAACGTGAGTTCGACCCATGACGGCGACGGCTCTGCGGCAGTCTCCCCTGGAGGGGCTGCTGGTCGCCTGGTTCGGCGACCGGCCCCTCCTGGGGCAGCGGCTGCCCGTGTCGGCGCTGACGAGGTCGCAGAAGGCCGCCGAACTGCAGCGGGTGCAGCGGGCCAGGGCGATGTGCGCCGCGTACGAGGCCGAGCTGGTCATGGGGCTGGCCGACGACACCCCCGACACCCTGGACCCACCGCCGGGGCACCCCGGCGCGAGGAGGGGCTCGTGGGCCCCGGACGCCGAGCTGCCCGGGGTGTCGGAGTTCTTCACCCCCGAACTCGCGGTGGTGCTCAGCTGCGG
Source organism: Geodermatophilus sp. SYSU D01105 (assembly GCF_054050095.1). Taxonomy (NCBI): domain Bacteria; kingdom Bacillati; phylum Actinomycetota; class Actinomycetes; order Geodermatophilales; family Geodermatophilaceae; genus Geodermatophilus; species Geodermatophilus sp. SYSU D01105. The sequence goes on along the minus strand of NZ_JBJGYR010000004.1, from coordinate 95,023 downwards.
CCGGGGGACCGCTTCGCACCTGGCGACCCGCGCGTGGACCTACCGGGAGCACCTGCCCGCCACCCGGGCGGCGCTGGCCGAGGGCGCCCTGGACGAACCCCGCGCCAAGGTCCTCGCCGACGTGCTGGGCCACACCTCGCCGGAGGTCGCCCGGTCGATCGAGGCACTGTTGCTCCCCGTCGCCTCCGAGCTGTCGCTGGGACGGCTGAGGACACGCGCGCTGGCCCTGCTCCTGGAGCGTGATGCCGACGCGGTCGACCAGCGGCGCGAGAGCGCTCAGCGGCAGGCGGACGTGCGCAGCCACCCCTCGCACCTGGAGGGCATGTCCACCCTCGCCGCCGAGCTGCCCACGCCGGTGTCGGCGGAGTGCTTCGACGTCGTCGACCAGCTGGCCGGGATGCTCAAGGCCGACGGCGACCGGCGGGCCATCGGCGAACTGCGCGCGGCCGTGCTGGCGGACCTGATCCGGCGGCCGTGGGACACCGGCCGGCCGGGGGTCACCGCCCATCTCCGCGTCACCGTCCCGCTGCCCTCGCTCGCCGGGGAGTCCAGCCGGCCCGGTGAGGTGAACGGACAGCCGATCACCGCCGCCCACGTCCGCGAGCTGCTCGTGCAGGTCGGCGCCCTGGGGTTGCGGGCTCCCGAGTGCGGGTCGCTGAGCCTGGCGATCAGTGACTCCGACGGGCGACTGCTCGCCACGGCCACCACGGCGCAGCTGAAAGGGCTGGCGCGCCGCAGGTGCCCCGAGCACCACGACCCCGACTGCGGTTGCCCCGTCCTGGGCCCGCCGCCGCCCACCGACGCCTACGAACCGACCGACCTCCAGCGCGTGTTCGTCGACACCCGCGACCGCGCCTGCCGATTCCCCAACTGCGGCCAGCGCGCCGGCTGGGCCGACCTCGACCACGTCGTCCCGCACTCCTGCGGCGGGGAGACCAGGTGCGCCAACCTCTGCTGCCTGTGCCGCAGTCACCACCGGCTCAAGACCCTCGCCCCCGGCTGGTCCTTCGTCATGACCGAGGACGGCGTCCTGCAGGTCACCACACCGTCCGGGGTCACCCGGACGACGCGACCACCCGGGATGCGAGAGCCGGTGCCCGGACCACCGGCAGCGGGCGAGTCACCGACCCAGCCGCCACCGCAGGACGACCATCCACCACCGTTCTGACCCGAGCCCGGGGATCCGCCGGCACGTCCGCACGTTCGACGTGCCGCGCACGGGGCGGCGGCTCTCAGGAGGCCGACCTCGTGGCTCCGAGTCGGGCGAGCAGTTCCTCCTTGATCGCCGGGCGCGAACCGAAGACGAGCAGGAACACCGCCTCCCGCGCCGTGCGCTCGGCTGTGCTGCCTCGGAGCACGGTGCGGCTGCCCGTGGCCACCGCGAGCACGCCCGCCGCACGGTGGGCGAGCGCCGCCGCCGCGGCCCGCGCGGCAGGGAGTTGCTCGGGGCCGGCCGCGTCGAGGTGCGCGCGGGTCGTGGCCAACTCGTCGTCCAGCGGGGAAGGCCCGACCAGGCGCGCGCAGCGGAGGGCCAGCCCGAGTGCCAGCGAGCCGTTGAGGCGCAACCCCGCCGCGTCCCGGGCCAGCAGGACCGCCAGTGGGGCCGTGTCCACCGTGCGGTCGGCCGGCACCCGGTGCCCGGTCAGCGCCACCTGCACGGTGCAGCTCGCCTGCACCGCCGCCATGCGGTACGGCATCGTCGCCAGGGTGGCGCTGGGATGGGCGTCGACCAGGACGAACGCCACGTCCTCGCCGTCCCGCGCGGCCACGAGGAGCAGGTCCACCAGGCCCCAGCCGCTCACCCACGGCACGGCACCGTCCAGCACCAGCTCGCCGCGGTCCCTCCGCAGCGTGACCGCGGGCGGTCCCGGCCGCAGGGCCGCCTGCAGCGCGATCCCGGCCCGGCGCCGCCCGGTGCACAGGTCGGGGAGGAACTCCTCCCGCAGCGTCGGCGCCCCCGCCGCCGCGAGGCGGCCGACCACACCCAGGTGCTGAAGCCACACGAAGGTGGTCGCCAGGTCCCCGGCCGCGAGCTCCTCGACGACGGCGGCGACCGTGTCGAGGTCGGCGGCCAGGCCGCCTGTCTCCGCGGGGCCGGTCAGCCCGTACAGCCCCGCGTCGGCCAGCGCGTCGAGGTGGGCGCGGGGAACGGCCTCGGCGGCCTCGACCGCGGCGGCTGCGGGTGCGAGCAGGTCCGCCGCCAGGTCGCGGGCACGGGCAACGACGTCGGCCACCTCGCCATCCTGCGGCCGAGGGGCCCCACCCGGCGCGCTCACGCCGGACCGACCAGGCCCGCGACGATCTCGGCCGACAGCGCCACCAGCGGCAGGCCGCCACCCGGGTGCGAGGACCCTCCGACGAGGAACAGGCCGGGCACCGGCCCGGCGTTGCCGGGACGCAGGAACGCCGCGCGCGTTCCGTTGCTCGACGTCCCGTAGATGGACCCGCCGACGCTGCGGGTGTCGCGCTCGAGGTCGGCCGGCGTCCGGACGGCGCACCAGCGCACCCGGTCGCGGACGTCCAGCCCGCGGCGGGCCAGCACCTCCAGCACGCGCGTGGCGTAGCGGTCGGCGAGGCCAGGCGCGTCCCAGTCGACGCCGGCGGCGGGGTCGTGGCGCGGTGCGTTCACCAGGACGAACCACGACTCGCTGTCGTCGTCCGGGCGGGTGGCGGGGTCGTCGGGCGCGCTGACGTAGACGGTCGGGTCGGCGACCGGCCGCGGCGTCCCGCGGCACGAGCCGACGCCGAAGACCGCGTCGAACTCGGCGTCGTAGTCCTCGGGGAACAGGACGGTGTGGTGGGCCAGCCCGGGCGTGCGCCCGCGCAGCGCCAGCAGCAGCACGAAGCCCGACAGCGAGGGGGTGCCGCGGGCGAGTCCGCGGCGGACCCGGCGGGTCGCGGGGGAGGGCGGCAGGAGGTCGGCGTACAGCCCGGCGGCGTCGGCACCGGAGACCACGACGTCGGCCGGGACCACCTCCCCACCGGTGAGGCGCACCCCGGCCGCGCGGCCGCCCTCCACCAGCACCCGCTCGACCGCGCACCCCGTGCGGACGACGGCCCCCCGCTCGACCGCCCGCGCCGCGACCGCCTCGGCCAGCCGGCGCAGTCCGCCCCGCACGTACCAGGAGCCGAACGCCTGCTCCACGTACGGGACGGTGGCCAGCACCGCGGGTGCCCGCCGCGGGTCGGAGCCGGAGTAGGTGGCGTACCGGTCGAGGAGGGTGCGCAGCCGCGGGTCCCGCAGGTACGTCGTCCCGAGGCCGCGCAGCGTCCGCCACGGCGCGACGGTGCCGACGTGGGAGGCGCTGCGGGCCAGGCGCGCGAGGGTGGCCGCACCGGCCAGCGGCGAGCGCAGGAACGGCTGCTCGGTGACCCGCCACATCGCCTCGGCCCGTGCCAGCAGCGCGGACCACTGGGCAGCGGCGCCCGGGCCGAGGGCGGCGGCGAGGGCGTCCGGCACGTCGCCGAGCCGGCCGGGTACCCGCAGCGTCGTCCCGTCGGCGAAGCGGTAGGCGACGGCGGGATCGAGGCGCACCAGGTCGACGGCGTCCTCGAGCGGCCCGCCGGTGGCGGCGAACAGGTCGCGGTACACCGAGGGGAGCGTCACCAGGCTCGGGCCGGTGTCGAAGCCGTGCCCGTCGCGGGCGTACCAGCCGAGCTTGCCGCCGACCTCCGGCGCCTGCTCGTGCACGGTCACCGCGTGGCCGAGGGCGGCGAGCCGGGCCGCCGCGGCCAGCGACCCCATGCCGGCGCCGACCACCGCCACCCGCGCCACGCCGCCACGGTAGCCCGACCGCGCAGCGGCGCCGTCCGGCTCCGGGCAACCCCCCGTTCCCCCGGACGGGTGGTGATCGTTTGGCGGGGCGGCGGGCGGGGGTAGGCGCTCGGTCCGGCCAGCGACCGCCGGACGCGGATGGGGCAGACAGGAGGCGCCGGTGCCGACCTCGCCGACGAGGAGGCTGGCGGTCGCCGCGGGGCTCGCGGCCGCCACGCTGCTGAGCGGCTGCGCGAGCCTGGGGACCGACGACGTGACCACGGTGGCCCGGGCGTTCGAGGACGCCTCCGGGGACCCGGAACAGCGGTGCGAGCTGCTGGCGCCCGCGACGCGAGCCGCACTGGAGTCCGAGGAGTCCGCGCCCTGCGCGGACGCACTCGACCAGATCCCGCTGCAGGGCCGCACCGTGGAGGCGGTCGAGGTCTGGAGCAGGAACGCGCAGGTCCGGCTCAGCGGCGACACCGTCTTCCTCACCGAGACCGACGCCGGGTGGCGGGTCACCGCCGCGGCCTGCCGGCCCCGGGGCGAGGCCCCCTACGACTGCGAGGTGGAGGGGCCGTGAACGGCGTCCGAGGGGTCTTCGTCGGCTTCCTGGTCGTGATCGCGCTCGGGATCGTGTACGTGACCGCGCTGGGGCTGATGGGCCGATGAGCGCGCCCGACCGCTACGGCTTCCTGCGAGCCAACGCGCTGAGCCTGGCCTTCGGCGCGCTGTTCCTGGTCACCCTCGTCGGCCAGGCGGTCTCCGGAACGGCCGACTTCAACGCCCAGCAGGTCGCCAACGGGCTGCCGACCGTCTCGTTCCTCGACTACGTCACCTCGTCGTCCTTCGGCGTCGACGTCATGGAGAACTGGCAGTCGGAGTACCTGCAGTTCTTCCTCTACGTCTTCGCCACCGTCTGGCTGGTCCAGCGGGGGTCGTCGGAGTCGAAGGAGCCCGGACAGGAGGGCGTCGAGTCCGACCGGGAGCAGCTGCTCGGCGAGCACGCCGGTGCGGACTCCCCGGCGTGGGCACGGACCGGCGGCTGGCGGACGACGCTGTTCTCCCGCTCCCTGGGCGTCCTGATGGGCGTGCTCTTCCTGCTCACCTGGGGCGCCTCGTCGGTCGCCGGGTGGGCGGCCTTCAACTCCGAGCAGCTCGCCGAGAAGCAGGACCCGGTCAGCTGGGTCGGCTACCTCGGCGAGGCCGACTTCTGGAACCGGTCGTTCCAGAACTGGCAGTCGGAGATGCTCGCGGTCGGGTCCATGGCGATCTTCGCCGTCTACCTCCGCCAGCGGGGCTCGCCGGAGTCCAAGCCGGTGGGCGCCGCGCACGCCGACACCGGTCAGACCGGCTGAACCGGCCGGCCCCTGCAGGGACCTGCCGCGAGCGTGCGAGTGGCGTGGGGCAGGGGGTCCTTCACCAGGCGGGCACGGCGAGGGCCAGGACGGCGAGGTCGTCGGCCTCGTACCGGGAGTCGCGCAGCTGCTCCTCGACCGCCCGTGCGACGGCCGCGACGGTGGCCTCGGCGTCCCGCGGACCGGTGGCCAGCACCCGCGCCAGCCCCTCCTCGCCGAACTGCGCGCCGGTGTCGTCGCGCGCCTCGGTGACCCCGTCGGTGTAGAGCACCAGCGTCGAGCCCGGGGGGAGGGCGACGTCGACCACGGGCAGGTCGAGCTCGGCCACCACGCCCAGCGGACGCCCGCCGACGCCGACCTCCCGCGTGCCGGCGGCGGTGGCCAGCTGCGGCAGCGGGTGGCCGGCCACGGCCACGGCGGCCCGGACGCCGTCGGCGGCGGGGGAGAGGACCAGGCAGCAGGCGGTGACGAACCGCAGCGGGCCGTCGGCCTGCTCGTGCAGGAGTGCGGCGTTCACCGCGCGGAGCACCTCCGCGGGGTCCCCGGAGTCACCGGCGGCCCGCGCGGTGTGCCGGGTCAGGGCGGTGACGGCGGCGGCCTCGGCCCCGGTGCCGCACACGTCGGCGATGAGCACCATCCAGCGGCCGTCGGGCAGCGGCATGACGTCGTAGGTGTCCCCGCCGACCAGGGCGCAGTCGCTGCCGGGGCGGTAGCGGGCGGCCAGCTCCACCCCGGGGATGGCCGGCAGGTGCGAGGGCAGCAGGCTGCGCTGCAGCGTGTCGGCCAGCTCCCGGACCTCGGACTCCGCCCGCAGCCGGCCCAGGAACTGCCCGATCTGACGGCCGGCGTGCGCGAGCACCTCCAGCAGCTCGGCCGGCACCGGGCGCTGCTCGCGGGAGAACAGCTCGCAGACGGCGAGCACGTCGTTCCCGCGCAGGACGGGGAAGGCGACCCCGGTCCGGAGCCCGTCGGCGCGCGCGGCCGAGAGCCGGGTGAGGCGGGGCTCGGCCCAGAGGTCCTCGATGACGACCGGCGCCCGGCGGGACCAGGCCAGCCCGGGCAGCGGCTCACCGCGGCCGATCCGGTGGGCGTGGGAGGCCTCGTGCAGCGCCGGCGCCTCCGACCCCGGCGTGTTCCACGTGCCGACGTGCTGCAGCCGACGGCTGGCGGTGTCGGGCTCCCACAGCGTCGCGGTGTCCCAGTCCAGCTCGGCGCACAGGGTCGGCAGCAGGTCCCGGAAGGCCACGTCGGCGTCGGGCGCCTCGGTGAGGGCGGCGGTGACCCGCAGGGTCGCGGCGAGGTAGCGGCTGACCAGCAGCTGGCGTTCGAGCAGGATCGTGGTGCTGGCGTCGCGCAGCACGGCCACCACGCCAGCCTGTTCCCGCCCGGCGCCCGGCGGCGGGGGCAGCATCGCCAGGGTCACGTCGATCGCGACCTCGTGGCCGCTGGCGTGCAGCGCCGGCAGCTGGGTGGTGCGCCCGGCCAGCTCGCCCTCCCCGGTGGCGAGGAACCGGGCGAAGTCGGCGCCGTGCCCGCCGCGGAAGCGCTCGGGCATGAGCACCTCGAGCGGCTGCCCCAGGACGGCGTCGGGCTCGTGGCCCAGGAGCGCGGTGACGGCCGGGTTCACGTAGGCGATCCGCCCCGACGCGTCGGCGACGACGACCGTGTCGGGCAGCGCGGTGAGCAGGGACGGCGCAGCGACGACGGAGTCCAGCTGGAGCGCCATGCTCTTCTCTCTCCGGGGGTAGCGGTCACCCCCAGAGTCCCACACGTCGCGTCAGTGACCGGCCACTGAGCGTCGACATGTGGTCATGTCGACACCGCGCTCAGAACGCGTACCGGATGCGCAGCCACGGCGCGTGCGCCGCGACCAGCTCCTGCAGCCGGGTCACCCCGGCCCGCTTGACGTCGTTGCGGTAGCGCACGTTCCACTGGCCGTTCTGGCTGCGCTTGGGCTGCTGCAGGTCCGGCCGCCAGAGCAGGTCCTCGGCCTTCGGGTGCCAGCCGAGGTTGACCTCGTGCAGGTCGCGGTTGTGGGTCAGCATGATCACCTCGGCCGCGGCCTGGGCCTTGGTGGCGGGGGAGAGCTCGTCGTCCAGCCGGGTCAGCAGCTGCGCCCAGTCGGCCTCCCAGCCCTCGCGCAGCACGACCGGCGAGAGGTTGAGGTGCACCTCGTACCCGGCCTCGACGAAGTCGTCGACCGCGGCGACCCGCTCGGCGATGCGGCTGGTCCGCACGTCGAGCACCCGCGCGTCGGCGTCGGGCATCAGGGAGAAGCGGACGCGGGTGCGGCCCCGCGGGTCGAGGTCGAGCAGTTGCCGGTTGACGTACTTGGTGGCGAACGAGGCCTTGGCCGTCGGGAGCTCACGGAAGGTGGCGACCAGGTCGGCCACGTTGTCGCTGACGAGCGCGTCCACCGAGCAGTCGCTGTTCTCGCCGATGTCGTAGACCCAGCTGTCCGGGTCGCACTGGTCGGGCTCGGTCTTGGGGCCCTGGCGGGCGACGTGCCGGCGCAGGTAGCCGGTGACCTGCTCGATGTTGGTGAAGACGGTGATGGGGTTGGCATAGCCCTTCTGCCGCGGCACGTAGCAGTAGGCGCAGGCCATCGCGCAGCCGTTGGCCGTCGACGGGGCGATCCAGTTCGCCGAGCGGCCGTTGGGGCGGGCGGTGAGCGACTTCTTGACGCCGAGCACCAGCGTCTCGGTCTTCACCCGGACCCAGCGGTCGACGTTGCCCTCGTTGCCGTGCAGCTCGGGGATCTTCCAGTGCGAGGGGACCTCCACCACCGCGGCGCCGGGGAAGCGGGCCAGCACCTGCTGACCTCGCGGCGAGGCGAGCGCGGCGGGCTCGGCGTACACCTCGCGGACCGACAGCAGCCGGCCGAGGTCGTCGCCCGCGGACGGGGAGGCGGTGGAGGGGGTCGGGTGGACGGGGGACGGCGAGGCGGCGGCTCCCACACGGGGTGCAGCGGCCCGCGGGGACCCCCTGTTCCGCGTCCCGCTGCGCGACGCGCCACACCCGTCAGCGCAGGTCGAGCCCCCGGTCGGTGAGGAAGGGCAGCGGGTCGGTCGGGACGCCGTCGACCAGCACCTCGAAGTGCAGGTGGCAGCCGGTCGAGTCGCCCTTGGTGCCGACGCGGGCGACCTGCTGGCCGGCCACCACCGGCTGCCCGACGACGACGAGCAGGTCGTCGTCCTCCATGTGGGCGTACCGGGTGACCACGCCGTCGCCGTGGTCGACGACGACGAGGTTGCCGTAGCCCGACGACGGCCCGGCCCGGACGACGACCCCGGCGGACACCGCGACGATCGGGGCGTCGCACCCCGGCGCGAGGTCCAGCCCGGCGTGCAGCCGGACGCCGCCGCCGGTCGGGTTGTCGCGCTGGCCGAAGCCGCTGGTGAGCGGGCCGTCCGACGGCGTCGTCCAGTCGCCGGTCACGGTGCGCAGCAACGGGCTGGCGCCGGTGCAGGACACCGATCCGGTCCCCGGCGCCAGGCCGGTGACGGTGGCGCCGGAGAGGGCGGCGGTGACCTCGAGGGCGTCGTCCCACCAGCGGGCGTAGTGGTAGGGGTCGGCGTTGCGCTGCGTGCGGTGCGCGGCGATGGTCGGCGGCAGCGTCTGCCAGCCCTCGACCTCCAGCAGCGCCGCGAAGAAGTTGGTGGCCGAGGTGGTCGGGTCCATCCGGTCCTCGTAGCTGCCCCACGCCCCGTTGGCCCGCTGCTGGAACAGCCCGCGGCTGTCCGGGCCCACGGCGTCCCCGTGGTCGACGACGGTCAGCGAGGACTCGCCCATCGCGGTCATCACCCCGATGACCTGGCCGCGGGCGTCGACCCCGAGCGCCTCGCCGGCCTCCATGATCAGCGCCGCGTTGACCAGTTGCTCGCCGGACCAGCCGGCGACCGGCCCGTCGGGCACCCCCGCGACGCTCACCGCGGCGCCGGCGGGCGAACACGCGCCGGCCTGCGGGTCCTCCTCCGTGACCAGGGCCGCGGTCACGAGGCCCCCCGCGACGAGCACCGGGGCGAGCGCGGCGACGACGGCGACCCGCCTCACGCGGTCGGCTCCGGCAGCGTCCCCGGCTCGTCCTCCGGCAGCGGGGTGGGGGTGTCCGCGGGCGGGGTCAGGGCCCCGGACGGGTCGGCGGGGTCGACCGGCGTGATCCGCTCCACCAGCCACGGGCTGTCGCCGCCCTCGCGCGCGAGGAGGACGGCGTACTCACCGGCATCGGTCGGGACCAGCACGGTGGCGAGGTAGGCGCTGACCGAGGGCGTGGGACGGGCGGGTCCGGTGACGGCGGACGCGGGGACGGCCTGCGGGTCGGTGCCCTCGTAGGCCGCCGCGGCCGTGGGACTCAGCAGGGGCGCGAGCTCGGCCCACCACTGCCCGGGGTCCAGCGCAGGCCGCGCGAAGGCGGTGAGCGCGGCGGTGGCGGCCTCGAGGGCCGCCTGGTGCGAGGCGTCGTCCTCGGTGGGCGGGGGCGGCGGGGCGGGCAGGGCGGCGTGCGCGTCGCCGGGGTCGGGGGACGGCGCGGCCGGGGAGGTGGCCACCGGCTGCACCGGGTCGGCCGCCGCGGCGCACCCGCCCAGCACGAGCGAGGCGACCAGGGCAGCCGCAGCCGCGAGGCGCCGTCCCGAGCCGGACATGCCGTGGCCTCCCGTCCGCGCCCGGCGGGACCCCCGCCACGCCGGTGCTGCCGTCGAGTACAACGCGGCCGCCTCAGGGTGCGGCACCCCCAATCTCGGGCATTGCCGCACCTCGGGGACGGGACCGACCGTGGACATCGACACGGAGGCGGGGTGGCAGCGCCCTGCCGTGGACCGAGGACGCGAGGACGGAACCGATGGGTGCGCACACCTCCCCGCTGGCCCTGGCCGTGGTCGACCCCGGTCAGGGCGTGGCCCCGCCGGGCGCCGAGGGGATCGTCACGATCGTCCAGTGGGTGGCGTGGACGGTGCTCGCCGTCTGCGTCCTCGGGGTGCTGCTCGTCGGTGCCCGCATGGCGCTGGCCCACCGCCGGGGTGAGGGCGCGGAGCACGCGGTGAGCCTGGCCTACGTCCTGGGTGGTGCGGTCCTGGTCGGGTCGGCCTCCGGGCTGATCGCGGCCCTGGTCTGAGCGGCCGGCGCGGCGGGGGATCGGACGTGGACGTCGAGGAGCGGGGTGGATCGCGGTGACCACCCCCACGCCCACGCCCACGCCTGCGCCCACGCTGCCGGCCGTTCCCACCACCGCCGCCCCGGCGCTGACCGACCCCGCTCCGCCACCGCCACCGCCACCGCCACCGCCACCGCCACCGCCACCGGACGTGCCGGAGACGGCTGCCCCACCGGCGCCCCCGTCCACCCCCGACCCCGAGCCTGTCCCACCCGCGGACCCCGGACCGGGCAGCGAGGCACCCGCGCCGGGGACCGGGACCCCCGCACCGGGCACGGAGACCCCCGCGCCCGGGACCGGGACCCCCGCACCGGGCACGGAGACCCCCGCGCCGGGGACCGGGACCCCCGCGCCGGGGACCGGGACGCCAGCACCGGGCACGGAGACGCCCGCGCCGGGGACCGGGACCCCCGCACCCGGCAGCGAGACACCGGCACCGGGGACCGGGACCCCCGCACCGGGGACCGGGACCCCCGCGCCGGGCACGGAGACCCCCGCGCCGGGGACCGGGACCCCGGCACCGGGGACCGGGACCCCCGCGCCGGGGACCGGGACCCCGGCACCGGGGACCGGGACCCCCGCACCGGGCAGCGAGACACCGGCACCGGGCGGGGAGGCCCCCGCCCCGGGTGGGGAGGACCTGCCGCCGGAGGAGCAGCCCCCCGCGCCGCCGGCCGAGCCGCCGCAGGAGCAGGTCGCCGTCGAGGACGACCGGATCCCGGCCGCCTTCGTGGACGACTCCGTCGTCCCGGTGCTGTCCGGAGCCGAGCAGCAGGCGGTGGAGGTCGACCGGATCCCGCTCGACCTCGTCTCCGACGGCCGGGACCTCGGCGGGCTGAGCAGCTTCGGGCCGGGCGACTCGATCAGCGGTACTGCGGACGTCAGCGGCGTCGACCCGACCGCCGGGGACCTGGGCGAGGCCTTCCTCGACCCGGCCATCCCCGCCGCGGGGATCGGCGTGCTGGACGAGAGTGGAGGAGGAGACGTCTTGGGTGACCTGGCGCGGGAGATCGTCGAGGCGGCCGGCGACGCGCTGGCCGCCGTGGCGCGACTGTGGGCCGACCCGCCGTCCCCCGGCATCGGTTCGATCGGCCCCGGCGGCGCGGCGACGCCGTCGGAGGCGGCCTCGCTGCTGGCCGGCTCGCTGGCCTGGTACTCGGCGGCGGTCGCGGTCGTGGCCGTGCTCGTCGCGGCGGTGCGCATGGTGTGGCAGCGGCGCAGCCAGCCGGTGGCCGACCTGCTGCGGGGGCTGCTGACCCTCGTCCTCGTCGGAGGGGCGAGCCTCACCGGGGTCACCCTGCTGGTCACGGCGGCGGACGCCTTCTCCGTCTGGGTGCTGCAACGGGCCACCGGGGACGTCGAGGGCGGGCTGACCGAGCTGCTGGCGCTCCAGCAGACCGACGGCATGAACGACGTCCTGGTCATCCTGCTGGGCACCGCGGCACTGCTCGGCGCCCTCGTCCAGATGGTGCTGCTGGTGGCCCGCGGGGTCGTCCTGGTCGTCCTCGCCGGCGTGCTGCCGCTGTCGGCGTCGGCGACGAACACCGACACCGGCCGCGCGGTCTTCGTCCGCACGATGACCTGGACGGTCGCCTTCGTCCTGTACCAGCCGGCCGCCGCCCTGGTCTACGCGGCCGGCCTGACGCTGGCGCCCACCCCGGACGACGCCCCGCTGGTCGCCGCCCTGACGGGCACGACCTTCCTCGTCCTCGCGATCGCCGCCCTGCCGGCCCTGCTGCGGGTGCTGCGGCCGGTGGTGCGGACGGCGACCGACGGCGGGAACCGGGTGCGGGCGGCCGCCACGGCCGGCCTGCCCTCCGGTGCCCGCGCGGTGGTGCCGGTGACGGTCTCCCCGGCCGGAGGAGCCGGCGCCGGATCGGTGCGGGTGCCCTCGTCCCGCGGCGGCGGACCCCGGGCCGGGGCCGCTCCGCTGGAGCGCGGCCGGCACTCCGCCGCCCGGCTGGGCCGGGTGACCGCCGGCGTCGACCGCGCGCCGGGCGCCGAGCCGGTCCCGGTGGCCGGCTCCGTGTCCGGGCCGTTCCGCGCCACCGGCACCGCCGCCGAGGCCCGCCCCGTGCCCACGCCCCGACCCGACGCGGAGGACCCGCTCCCGTGACCCTCGCACCCCCCTCCACCGCCGCGCCCCGCACGTACGGCAACTGGCGCCGTCCGGCCAGCCCCGGGCTGGGCAGCCTCGGCGTCCTCGGCACCGGGCTGCTGCTGGCCGGGCTCCTCGGGGTGATCGCCACCCTGGTCCTCGCCGGCCTGGTCGAGGCGCTGGTCGCCGGCGCCGTCCTCGGCCTGCTGATGGCCCTCCTCGTGGTCCGCGACCGGCACCACCGGTCGGGGGTCCAGCGGCTGGCCGGCCGCGTCGGCTGGGCACGGGCGCGCCGCGGCGGGGCGCACCTGTACCGCTCCGGGCCGCTGGGCCGGACGCCGGAGGGCACCTTCGCGCTCCCCGGGCTGGCCGCGGCCTCCCGGCTCTCGGAGTGGGAGGACTCCTACGGCCGCCCCTTCGCGCTGGTCACCGTCCCGGCCACGCGGCACGCCACCGTCGTCCTGGTCACCGAGCCCGACGGTGCCTCGCTGGTCGACGAGGAGCAGGTGGACACCTGGGTGGCCCACTGGGGCGCGTGGCTGAGCGCGCTGGGCAACGAGCCCGGCCTGGTCGCGGCGTCGGTGACGATCGAGACCGCGCCGGACTCCGGCACCCGGCTGCGGCACGAGGTCGGCACCCACCTCGACCCGCGGGCGCCCGAGGTGGCGCTGGCGATGCTGCGCGAGGTCGTGGACACCTACCCCGCCGGGTCGGCCACGGTCACCGCGTACGTCTCCCTGACCTTCACCACGGCCGGCCGGGCCGGCGGGCGGCGGAAGGGCGACGAGGACGTCGCCCGGGACATCGGCACCCGCCTGCCGGGCCTGACCACCGGCCTGGACGCCACCGGCGCCGGCGCGGTCCGCCCGGCCACCGCCCAGGAGCTGTGCGAGGCGATCCGGGTGGCCTACGACCCGTCGGTGGCGGCCGCGCTCGACGAGGCCCGCGCCACCGGCGGCACCCCCGAGCTGCGCTGGTCCGACGTCGGCCCGGCCGCCGCGCAGGCCGGCTGGGGCTGGTACCGCCACGACGGGGCGCTGTCGGTGACCTGGTCGATGACCGAGGCGCCGCGCGGCGAGGTCTTCTCCTCGGTGCTCGCCGACCTGGTGGCGCCGCACCCCGACGTCGACCGCAAGCGGGTCACCCTGCTCTACCGCCCGCTGGACGCCGGGCGCGCCGCCCGCATCGTCGAGCAGGACCGGCGCACCGCCGACTTCCGGGCCTCGTCGTCGGCCCGGCCCACCGCGCGCGTGCTCCTCGAGCAGCGGGCCGCGGCACTCACCGCCGAGGAGGAGGCCCGCGGCGCCGGCCTGGTCGACTTCGCGATGCTCGTGACCGCCACCGTCGCCGACGCCGACCTGGCCGACGACCCGCGGGCGGCGCTCGACGTCGCCCGGGCCGCGATCGACAACCTGTCGGCGACCGCCCGCACCCAGCTGCGCCCGGTCTACGGCTCGCAGGACTCCGCGTTCGCCGCCGCCCTGCCGCTGGGCATCGTCCCCTCGGCGCACCTCACCGTGCCGCGCGAGTTCCGGGAGGCGCTGTGAAGCACCGTCCGCCCTCCCGGCCGGCGGCGGCACCGGCCGCCGCACCCCGCGGCTGGCCCGGGCGCGGGCGGGGTGCCTCGACCTACGTGCAGGCCCCCGACGAGTGGCGGGCGACCACCGTCCAGGCCTGCGGGCTCTGGCCGTTCGCCGCCGGCGCGGGGACGCCGATGACCGGGGTGCCGCTGGGCCGCAACCTGCTCTCCGGCGCGACCCTGTGCTGCGACCCGATCAGCTGGTTCCAGCGGGCCAACCTGATCAGCAACCCGTCGGCGTTCGTGCTGGGCAAGCCGGGCCTGGGCAAGTCCACCGTGGTGCGCCGGATGGCCCTGGGCCTGGCCGGCTACGGCGTCCTGCCGATGGTCCTGGGCGACCTCAAGCCCGACTACGTCGACCTGGTGGAGGCCATCGGCGGCCAGGTGATCCGGCTGGGCCGCGGTCGCGGGCACCTCAACGTCCTGGACCCGGGCGAGGCGGTGGCGGCCGCGGCCCGGCTGACCGGCGACGCCCGCGAGCAGGTCCTGGCCGACGCGCACGGACGCCGGCACGCGATCGTCTCGGCACTGATCACGGTCATGCGGGGCGCGCCACCCACCGACCGCGAGGAGACCGTCCTCGACCGGGCGCTGCGCGTCCTCGACGACACCCACGACACCGCCCGGCTGGGCGCCCCGACGCTGCACTCCCTCCTGGGGGTGCTGCGCGCCGCCCCCGAGGACGTCCGCGCCGCCGCCCTGGACCGGGGGGACCGCAGCCGCTACGACGACGTCACGGAGGACCTCGAGGCCACCCTCGTCGGGCTCACCGGCGGCGGGCGGCTGGGCCGCATCTTCGCCGAGCCGACCACGACGCCGATGCGCCGTGACCGCCCCGTCGTGTTCGACGTGTCGAGCATCGACGACGCCCAGACCGACCTGCAGGCGGCCGTCCTGCTGGCCTGCTGGTCGGCCGGTTTCGGGGCGATCAGCGTGGCCCACGCCCTGGCCGACGCCGGGCTCGAGCCGCGCCGGCACCACTTCGTCGTCCTGGACGAGCTGTGGCGGGCGCTGCGTGCCGGCCGCGGCATGGTCGACCGGGTCGACGCCCTCACCCGGCTCAACCGCCAGCGCGGCGTCGGCATGGCGATGGTCAGCCACACCATGAGCGACCTGCTGGCCCTCCCGAGCGAGGAGGACCGGATGAAGGCCCGCGGCTTCGTCGAGCGGTCGGGCATGGTCATCTGCGGCGGCCTGCCCTCGGCGGAGATGCCGATGCTCACCTCCGCCGTCCCGCTCACCCGGGCCGAGCAGGAGCTGCTCGTCGGCTGGCAGGACCCGCCGGCCTGGAACCCGGGCACGGGTGCCGAGGCCGAGCCGCCCGGCCGCGGCCGCTTCCTGGTCAAGGTGGGCGGCCGGCCGGGCATCCCGGTGCACGTGACGCTGACCGGCGTGGAGCGGCAGCTCAACGACACCAACAAGCTGTGGCACGAGCTGTCCCGCTCCGCCGACGACCTGGCGTCGCCCTCGGCGGCGGAGGGCCCCGTCCGGGGCTGACGGGGGCCCGCCCGTCCACCGAGTCCTGCGAACTCGTGGCGATCGACCGCTGATCGCCACGAGTTCGCAGGACTCGGCGCGTGCGGACCGTGAATCCGCGCCCCGCGCCGAGCCTGGCGGGGGGACCGCTCAGCAGCCCTCGGACGGCGAGGGGAGCCCGCCCGGGGAGGGCCACAGCCGCGCCGGCACCGACCCGACGAGCGACGAGGTGGGCACCGCGCCGAAGGCGCGGGAGTCGATCGCGCCGTCCCGGTTGTCGCTGAGCAGGAACAGCGTGTCCGGGGGCACGGTGACCGGCCCGAACCACACGCCGTCGAGCAGCGCGGGGTCGATCGCGGGCTCGCAGACCGGGGCACCGTCGACCACCAGGACGCCGTCCTCGATGGCGACCTCGTCCCCGCCCACCCCGGCGACCCGCTTCACCAGCAGCCCGTCCTGCAGGGGGTGCTCGACGGCCACGACGTCCCCGCGGTGGACCGGGCCGTCGCCGTGCTGCACGACCAGCAGGTCCCCGGGGTCGATCGTGGGCTGCATGCTGTCGGAGTGGACCCGCATCACCTGGAGCGGGAGCAGGCCGGCCAGGCTCGCCACGAGCAGCAGCGCGAGGCCCGCGGCTCCCCAGCCCGCGGCGGTGCGCAGCCGGGCCCACACCCCACCGCCGCGGCTCCCGGTGCGGGGGTCACCGGGAGCCGCGGCGGGTGATCGGGGGGCGCTCCCCGCCGCGTGCCGGGGGGAGTCCGGGTCGCCGCCGTGGTCACCGGTGCGGGGGTCACCGGTGACCGCGGCGGCTGATCGGGGGGTGTCGCTCACCCGAGGACGCCGGTGAACCAGAGCACCCAGGCCAGCGCGCCGAGGGCCAGCAGGGCGTTGGTCGCGCGGCCCCGCCAGGAGGTCGGCAGGAGTGCGGTGAGCGCCGTCATGGCCAGCAACTCGACCGCGACCGTCGCCGTCCCGAGCCCCTCGGGCCCGTGCCCGGCCGCCGCCACGGGAGCGCCGGCCATCGCGACCGGCCCCTCCGTGGCGACCGGCATGCCGTCGGCGAAGCGCACCCCGGTGATCGGGTCGACCGCGACGGTCTCCCGGCCGGGGACGTCGTGCGCGTGGGCCCCGCCCGCGGCGTCGTGCACCGCGAAGGCGTCGAGCAGGTTCGTCGTGTGCGCGACCAGGTACAGGCCCAGCAGGCCGACCGTGCCCAGCAGCCCGAAGGCCACCAGCTCCCGCCGGGGGCCGGTCCCGGCCCAGGCGGTGAGCAGCAGCCAGGCGGCCAGCCCGACCTGGGCGAGTGCGGTGAGCAGGAAGAACCCGACGGCGAGGTCCCCGGACTCGAGGTGGTCCACCGCGGCGGCCACGTGCAGGACGCCGGCGGCTGCCAGCGCTGCCGCGGCGACCAGCTGCCACCGGGGGACCCGCCGCCGCGCGGGGGCGGGAGGGAGCGGAGCCGGAGCGGTGTCGGTGGTGGTCATCGCGCCCAGCTCCGGGTGGAGGTGGGCGTGCGGGTGGGCGCCGTCCCGAGGAGCAGCACGGTGTGGCGGTGCGGGCTGGGCGTGTCCATCGAGCAGGCTCCTCGTCACCGGGATCGGTGGGAGGACCCTCTCGTCTGGACCGCCGCTGTCACAGCCGCCTCCAGGGGATGCGGAGCTCCCGCATTTGGGGGGTCGGCCGGGTCAGGCGCGGGACTGCGTCACTCGGGGTGGGTCAGTGGGACCACCGCGGTGAGCAGGGCACCCCCACCCTGCCGTTCCTCGAGGGTGACCGTGCCGCCCAGGTCGACCACGCGGTCGCGCAGCAGGGGCAGGCCCAGGTGCCCCTCCTCGCGACGGTCGGTGCCCTCCGCCGGGAAGCCCACGCCGTCGTCGGCGATCTCCAGCCGCACCGCCTGTGCGCCCCGCAGCTCGGTCTCCTCGAGGGTGATCCAGGCGTGCCGGGCCTGGGCGTGCTTGGCGACGTTGGCCAGCGCCTCCTTGGCCGTGCGGTACAGCACGGCCGCGGCGTCCGGGGTCATCTCCGGCAGGGGAGCAGCGTCCATGAGGACCTCGACCCCCTCGGCGCGCAGCGGCTCGGCGACGTCGGAGATCGCGGCGCCGAGCCCCGGCCCGCTGAGGTCGGGCGGGTAGATGTCGACCATCAGCCGGCGCAGCGACTGGACGGCGTGGCGGACGGCACCGACCAGCCGGTCCACCGTCGGCTGCCGCTCCTCGGGCAGGCTGCCGCGCAGCGCCGAGAGGGCGTAGCTGACCCCCGCGAGGTCCTGCACCGGCCCGTCGTGGACGTCGGCGGCGATCGCCCGGCGCTCGCGCTCGGAGGCCTCCACGTTGCGCTGCATGAGCGCGGCGCGCTCGGCCTCCTGGCGGCGCACCCGACGGGCCAGGGACGTGGCGATGGGGATCTGCACCACCTGCAGCAGGACCAGGGCCCCGATCGCCATGGGGATGATCTCCCCGCGCAGGAGCGCCGCCTGCCGGTCGATGCCCTCGTAGGAGAAGTAGGCCTCGAACGCCAGCTGCTGACCCGGGATGTCGAGGGGCGCGTACACCTCGAGCATGGCGGCCTCGCCGTCGGCAGCCGTCTCGGGGGCCTCGTCGACGTTGGAGACCGTGTCCCCGCCGATCGCGGCGAGCAGCTCGTCGGAGGGCTCGATGACCCGGCCCTGCAGGCCCGGCTCGCTGGCGTAGAGGACCTCCCCGGTCGCTCGCCACACGATCACGCGCGTGACCGAGCCGTCGCTCATCCGGTTCTTCACGTCCCGGTCGAGCTCGTCCCACCGGCCGTCCACCCCGGCCAGCGCGTCGGTCAGCACCGGCGCCACGAGGAACTGGCCGATCCGCTCGGCGGCGCGTTCGGCCTCGGCCAGCGCGTTGGCGCGCGCGATCCGCTCGCTGAGCCAGATGGTGCCCGCGGACACCGCGAGCAGGACCAGCAACGCGGTCGCGCAGAACGCGGCCAGCTCCCGTCGCGGACCCCCACTGCGCGCCGGCATGCGGCGGCGCGAGCTCGGACGGGTGGTGGCGCTGCCGGTGGAGGAGGGTGGCGCCTCAGCGGTCATTCAGGGAGCCGAGCAGACCCAGCTGCTGCGCCTTCACGACCGCCTCCAGCTGGGAGCGGACGCCGAGCTTGGCGTGCAGCGACTTCACGTAGCCGCGACAGGTCTCGAGGGTGATGCCCAGCACCCGGGCGATCGCCTTGACCTGCATCCCGCGGCCCAGGCAGTCGAGCACCTCCTGCTCGCGGCGGGTCAGCTGCGGCGGGACGGTGCGGTCCGGGGAGGCCTGCGGCGCACACGTGGCGCCCCCGGAGAAGGTGGACGGGGCGACCAGCATCTGGCCGGCCTGCACCCGGGACAGGACGTCGATCATCTCGGCCAGCGAGCCGTCCTTGGGGATGAACGCCGACGCGCCGGCCTGCGCGGCCCGGACGACCCAGTCGGGGTCCCGGTGGGCGGTCACCACGGCCACGACGGCCTGCGGCGCGACCTCGCGGATGCGGCGGGTGGCGGCCAGCCCGTCCTGGCGTGGCATCTCGATGTCCATCACCACGATGTCGGGCTGCAGGTCCTGCGCCATGGCGACGGCCTGGGCAGCCGAGTTCGCCGTCCCGATCGCGTCCATGCCCGCGGCGGCCAGCGCCCCGGACAACAGTTCGGCGAAGGTCCGGTGGTCGTCGACGACCAGGACCCGGGTCTGGTCGAGCCGTGTCTGCCGGTCCAGCTGGGCGAGCGCCATGGAAACCCCCGTGAGTGGTGAGCGCACCCACCACCACGCGTGGGGGAGCGCCGTCATGGGACCTGAGTCGTATGCCGTTTGGCCAGGGTCCAGGTCCCCACTGAGGACTTAGGTCCCGGCTCTCGTCCGGGGAGGACGAGCGAGTCGGTACACAGTGTGACCGAGACGACACCGTTTCGTCCGGGGTGTCACCTGCGGGTTCACCCGTTCGAGGCACCCGCCGACGCCGCGGCGTCGCTCCAGGCGGTGCCCCCGGCGGCGACCGCGCGCACGTGACCCGGGAGCGCGCCGGGGTCGTCGTCCTTCAGCAGGTAGCCCACGACACCGATCTCCTGGGCCTCCTTGACCAGGGCCGGGGTGATCGACCCGGTGAGCACGACGACCCGTGCCTGGGGGTGCACGGCGAGCAGCTCCCGGGCCGCCTGGAGCCCGGTCACCCGTGGCATCGCCAGGTCGAGCAGGACGACGTCGGGCTGGGTGCGCCGGGCGGCGTCGAGCACCTGCTCGCCGTCCTCGCACTGCGCGACCACGGTGACGTCGCCGGTGGCGGAGAGCAGGTCGGTGAGGGAGTCGCGGACGAACGCGTGGTCGTCGGCGAGCAGGACCTTGATCACGAGCCACCTCCTCCTGGTCGCCGGGTGTCGAGCGGTGGGCACCGTACCCAGCAGCGGTGCCGTGAGTCGACGCGGCTGCTGTGCCGGTGCCGGCCCAGTCTCGCAACGGACAGGGGCACCGGCGACATCCGAACGACGGGGATGCCCGACCCCCAATCACGGGGGCATGCGGAACCGGGCGGTGACGCAGTGTGAGGAGGGGCCGCCTCAACCCACCGGTGTGTCCCCGCCGGGCTCGAGGTCCGCGGGGTCGAGCCGGCCGGCGACCAGGTCGGCTGCCAGCTCGTCCACCGGCCGGCCGGCCGTGAAGGCCGTCGCTCGCAGCAGGTCCAGCGCCGCGGGGGTGTCGGTGTCCAGCGCCATGCTCAGCCGGCCGATCGCCTCCCACACCGTGGCCCGGCTCCGCGCCGCCGGACCGTGCAGCCAGGCCGGCCCGCCCCGCGGTGACCACGACGACCACACGGCGGCCTCTCCGAGGGCGGAGGTCACCAGGGCGCCGACCGCCATGGCCTCGAAGACGTCGAGGTCGGGGACGGATGCCTCGTCGGTGAAGAGCAGGTCCAGGGCCCCCTTTCCGGCCAGGGTCTCCCCGAGCGGGAGGGCCACGACCGCGCGGTAGGGCGTCTGCTCGACCAGCAGGGCGGCGAAGGTCGGCCACCGGCGGTGCAGGTCGGAGGAGGCCGCGAAGACCGGTTCGCGGTGGAGCTGGGCGGTCTCGCAGGGTCCGCTGCCGGCGGTGAACTGCAACCGCTCGGCGAGGGCCGCGTCCTCCGAGCTGGCGCCCAGCGGGATCCGCCGTCCGGCGTCGTCGAGGACGCTCAGGCCGGCACCGTCGACACCCAGGATCCGGGCCGAGGCCCGGGACAGCCGCACGGGGAGCAGCTCCGGGACGGCGAGCCCGCCGTCGGAGACGTCGTCCACCGCGGCGTGGAAGCGCTCGGCGATCGACACGGGCCGATGATGCGCCATCCCCGGCCCGTGCACCCCCGGAAGCGGATCGGTCCGATCCGATTTCCCCCGGCCGCGTGGCGGGCGGTCACTCGCGGTCGCGGTCGGCGGCGCGCAGCGGCAGGACGGCGGGGCCGTGCGGACCGGCCACGACCTGCGCCCGGGCCCCGTAGTGGCTGGCCAGCGCCTCGGCGGTGAGGACCTCGGCCGGCGGGCCCTCGGCCACCACCCGGCCGCGGGAGAGCAGGGCCAGCCGGTCGGCGTACTGCCCGGCGAGGCTGAGGTCGTGCAGGGTGCTGAGCACGGTCAGGCCGTCCTGGCGGCGGAGCCGGTCCACCAGGTCGAGCACCTGCTGGGCGTGGCCGAGGTCCAGCGCCGCGGTCGGCTCGTCGAGGAGCAGCACGCGCGGCTGCTGGGCGAGGGCGCGGGCCAGCACCGCGCGCTGCTGCTCCCCGCCGGAGAGCGTGGACAGCGGGCGGCCGGCCAGGTCGGTCAGCTCCAGCCGCGCCATCACGTCGGCCACCACCCGGCGGTCCCCGGCCCGGGGCGCGGCCAGCAGCGACCGGTGCGGGGTGCGCCCGAGGGTCACGTAGTCGGCGGTGGTCACGCCCTCGGGGACCACGGGGCGCTGCGGCGCGTAGGCGAGGTGGCGGGCGCGTTCCCGGCGGGGCATCCCGGTGGTCGGGACGCCGTCGACCCGGACCTGCCCCTCGTGCGGGTGGGCGCCCAGGACCGAGCGCAGCAGCGTGGACTTGCCCGCGCCGTTCGGGCCGATGACCGCCGTCCAGCCGCCGGGCTCGACGCCGAGCCGCACGTCGTCGAGGACCCGCGTGCGGCCGAAGGCGGCCGACAGCCCCACCACCTCGACCCGGGCACCGCCGGTCACCGCCGCCGCGCCCCTGCCCACAGCAGACCGGCGAAGAACGGGGCGCCGACGAAGGCGGTCACCACCCCGATCGGCAGCTCGGCCGGGGCGAGGACGACCCGCGCCACCAGGTCGGCCACCACCAGGAACGCGCCGCCGACGAGCAGCGCGGCCGGCAGGACGCGGGCGTTGGACCCACCCACCAGCCGCCGCGCGATGTGCGGGACGACCAGCCCCACGAAGCCGATGAGCCCGCTGACGGCCACGGCGGAGGCGGTGGCCAGCGACGCGGCGACCACGACCAGCAGCCGCATCCGTCCGGGGTGCACGCCGAGGGAGCGGGCCTCGTCGTCCCCGACGGCGAGCACGTCCAGCGCGCGCCCGCACAGCAGCAGGACCCCGCACGCGAGGCCGAGGTAGGGCAGCACGAGCACGACGTCGGACCACTGCGCGCGGCCGAGCTGGCCCAGCAGCCAGCCGTACACCTCGCGCAGGTCGTCGGTGTTCTGCTGCTGGACGAGCGTCTGCGCGGCGGCCAGGAAGGAGGCGACGGCGACCCCGGCCAGCAGCAGGCTCGGGCTGTGCGACCCGCCGGCGGCGGTGCCGAGGAGCAGCGCCGCACCCACGCCGGCCAGGGCCCCGACGAAGGCGGCCAGCGGGACGACGCCCACCGGCCCGAGCGACGTCCCCGGCGCGTAGGCGATCACCAGCGTGGCCCCCAGCCCCGCACCGGCGGCCGCGCCCAGCAGGTAGGGGTCGGCCAGCGGGTTGCGGAACACCGCCTGGTAGGCGGCACCGGAGACCGCCAGCCCGGAGCCGACCAGGGCGGCGAGCACGACCCGCGGCAGCCGCAGCTGCAGCAGCACCGCCGCCCCGGTCCCGTCGAGCCCGCCCGGGACGTCGACGCCCAGGGGTGCCAGCGCGCGGTCGGCCAGGGTGGCGACGACCGCACCGGGGGGCAGGGGGAGCGCGCCGACCCACACCCCGGCCAGCAGCGCCAGCACGAGCGCGGCCGCCGACGCCGACAGCACCCCCGCCGTCCGGCGCCGGGGCCGGACGGCGGGCGCTGCGGGAGCGCCGGTGTCCGCGGGAGCCGTCATCGCCCGCCCGCTCAGCCCCGCAGGACGGCGGCGACGGACTCGGCGAAGTCGGCCACGCGCGGCCCCCAGCGGGAGGCCACGGAGTCGTCGGCGGCCAGGACCCGGCCCTCGCGGACGGCGGGCACCGTGTCGAACGCCGGCCGTTCGGCCAGCGTCGCGGCGGTCTGCGCGCAGCAGACCGTGTCGGCGAGGACGACGAGGTCCGGCGCCTGGCCGACGACGTACTCGGCGGACAGCTGCGGGTAGCCGCCGGAGGTGTCGGCCGCGCCGTCGGCGATGTTCTCCAGGCCGAACAGGGTGTAGACGCTGCCGATGAAGGTCTCGCTGGTCGCGGAGTACCCGCTGGGGTCCAGCTCGTGGTAGACGCGCAGGCCCGCCGTCCCGGCCGGGACGGAGTCGACGGCGGTCGCGATCCGGTCCTGCACGTCGGCGACCACGTCGGCGGCCTCCTCGGCGTGGCCGGTCGCCGCGCCCAGCGTCTCCACCTGCGCGTAGCTCTCCTCGAGCGTGTCGACCGCGCCCAGGAGCAGGGTCGGCACCTGCAGTGCGTCGAGCGCGTCGACGATGCCGTTCATGTCGTCGCTGAGGACGACGAGGTCCGGCGCGTACGCGGCGATCGCCTCAGCGTTCGGGGTGAACGCCGACAGGTCGGTGACGGGTGCCCCGGCCGGGAAGTCCGACGTGCTGTCGACGGCCTCCACCTGCTCGCCGGCGCCGATGGCGAACAGCATCTCGGTGGCCGAGGCCGACAGCGAGACGATGGCCTCCGGCCGCTCCTCGAGGGTGAGCTCGCCGTCGTCGCCGGGAACGGTGACCGGGAACGCCCCACCGGAGGCCGAGGACGAGGCGGAGGCCCCGGCGGACGAGTCGTCGCCGGCGCAGGCCGGGAGGGTCAGGAGGAGCGGGAGGAGCAGCGCGGCGGGGGAGCGCCGCAGGGCGGTGCGGGACACGGAGGCCTCTCGTCAGCGGCAGGCACCGCCCACGGGCACCCGACGCCCGGTGCGCGACCCCTGCCGCGAGGGTCGGTACACGACGCGGGGCAGGCGATCTGGCTCAGGTCGGGGAGACCATCACAGTTGCGGGACAGCGCCGGGTTCTCACCGGACTTCGCTGCGCGGGCGTCGCCGGCGAGCCGCCGGCGGGGGAACGGTACCAGCGCCGGCGGTCAGCCCCGGTCGCCGAGGACGGCGGAGTAGACCC
This sequence comes from Geodermatophilus sp. SYSU D01105, assembly GCF_054050095.1. Classification (NCBI taxonomy): domain Bacteria; kingdom Bacillati; phylum Actinomycetota; class Actinomycetes; order Geodermatophilales; family Geodermatophilaceae; genus Geodermatophilus; species Geodermatophilus sp. SYSU D01105. The sequence goes on along the minus strand of NZ_JBJGYR010000004.1, from coordinate 71,139 downwards.
CGACGGTCTGCTGCGCGATGGCCGGCCAGCCGAACTCGGCCAGCACCCGCTCGCGGCCGGCGGCGCCCATGCGGGCGGCGCGGTCGGGGTCGGCCAGCAGCTCAGCGATGCGCGCTGCCAGGCCGGCCTCGAAGGACGCCGGATCGTCGGGGTCGTAGGGGACCAGCAGGCCGGTGCGGCCGTCGTCGACCACCTCGGGGATGCCGCCGACGGCGCTGGCGACGACGGCGGTGCCGCAGGCGGCCGCCTCGAGGTTCACGATGCCGAGCGGCTCGTACACCGACGGGACGACGAACACCGTCGCGCCGGTGATCAGCGGCACCAGCTGCTCGCGGGGCAGCATCGCCTCGATCCAGACGACGCCGCCGCGCCGGCCCTGCAGCTCGGCCACCGCGTCGGCCACCTGCTGGCGCTCGGCCGGGGTGTCGGCGGCCCCCGCGCACAGCACCAGGCCCGCCTCGGCGGGCAGCTGCTCGGCCGCCCGCAGCAGGTGCATGACGCCCTTCTGTCGGGTGATCCGGCCGACGAAGAGGGCGTAGGGCTGGTCCGGGTCCACGCCCAGGGAGCGGACGACGTCGGGGTCGCGCACCGGCCGGTAGGCCTCGGCGTCCACCCCGTTGCCGACCACGTGCACGCGGGCCGGGTCCAGCTCGGGGTAGACGGCGAGGATGTCGGCCTTCATGCCGCCGCTGACCGCGATCACCCCGTCGGCGGCGAGGTAGGCGGTGCGCTCCACCCAGGAGGAGAGCCGGTAGCCGCCGCCGAGCTGGTCGGCCTTCCACGGCCGGCGCGGCTCGAGGGAGTGGGCGGTCACCACGTGCGGCGTGCCGTGCACCAGACCGGCGAAGAGCCCCGCGGCGTTGGCGTACCAGGTGTGGCTGTGCACCAGGTCGGCGTCGGCGAGGGCCCCGGCGATCTCGACGTCCACGCCGAGGGCCTGCAGCGCCCCGTTGGCCGACCGCAGGCCCTCCGGGACGGCGTGGCCGGTCGCGTCCGGCCGCGGGCCGCCGAAGCAGTGGACGTCGATGTGCGGGCCGGCCGGCAGCGAGCGGAGCGCCGCGGCGAGGTGCTCGACGTGCACCCCCGCACCCCCGTACACGTCCGGCGGCCACTCCCTCGTCACCATGCCGATGCGCACGCGCCTCACCCTAGGGGGCGGAGCCGTGCGACGCGGGGCGGCGAACCCCCCGCTCAACGGCTACGTTGCGTCACATGCGCGGCGGTCCTCGGGTTCTCGGCATCGTCCTGGCAGGCGGTGAGGGCAAGCGGCTTGCGCCTCTGACGCAGGACAGGGCCAAGCCGGCGGTGCCCTTCGGCGGCAACTACCGGCTCATCGACTTCGTGCTCTCCAACCTGGTGAACGCCGAGATCCGGCAGATCGCCGTCCTCACGCAGTACAAGAGCCACAGCCTCGACCGGCACATCACCACCACGTGGCGGCTGTCGCAGATGCTGGGGAACTTCATCACCCCCGTGCCGGCGCAGCAGCGGCTCGGCCCGCGCTGGTACACCGGCAGCGCCGACGCGATCTTCCAGAGTCTCAACCTCATCTACGACGCCCGGCCCGACATCGTCGTCGTCTTCGGCGCCGACCACGTCTACCGCATGGACCCCGCGCAGATGATCGACCAGCACGTGCAGACCGGGGCCGGTGTCACCATCGCCGGGTTGCGGGTGCCGCGCACCGAGGCCACCGGCTTCGGCGTCATCGACGCCGACGCCGACGGCAAGGTCCGCGGCTTCCTGGAGAAGCCGGCCGACCCGCCCGGCCTGCCGGACTCGCCGGACGAGAGCTTCGCGTCGATGGGGAACTACGTGTTCACCACCGACGCGCTGCTGGAGGCGCTGCGGGCCGACGCCGAGGACGAGGACTCCGCGCACGACATGGGCGGCTCGATCATGCCGATGCTCGCGGAGGCCGGGGACGCGTGGGTCTACGACTTCTCGACGAACATCGTCCCGGGCGCGACCGAGCGCGACCACGGCTACTGGCGGGACGTCGGGACGATCGACTCCTACTTCGACGCCCACATGGACCTCGTCTCGGTCACCCCGATCTTCAACCTGTACAACGACCGCTGGCCGATCCTCACCCTGCCCCCGCAGCAGCCCCCGGCGAAGTTCGTGCTCGGTGGGCGCGCGGAGGAGTCCATGGTGAGCGCCGGCGCGATCATCGGCGGCGGCTCGGTGCACAGCTCGGTGGTCTCCCCCGGGGTGCGCGTGGAGCGCGGTGCGCGGGTGGAGGACAGCGTGCTCATGGACGGTGTCCACATCGGCGAGGGCGCCTACGTCCGCCGGGCCATCCTCGACAAGAACGTCGTCATCCCGGACTGGGCGCGGATCGGCGTCGACCTGGCATCCGACCGCGAGCGCTACCACGTCAGCGCCGGCGGGGTGACGGTCCTGGGCAAGGGAGCCCGGGCCCACGTCTGAGGGAGGGCCCTCGTGCCCCCCGACCCTCGCTCCGCTCGGGCCGGGCCCCTGCACGAGGGCCGTTCCAGCACCTCACCGCCCCCCGACCCTCGCTCCGCTCGGGCCGGGCCCCTGCACGAGGGCCGTTCCAGCACCTCACCGCCCCCCGACCCTCGCTCCGCTCGGGCCGGGCCCCTGAGAGCGGACCTGCCTCCTCCCCACGCTCCGCGAGCTCAGCGCGGGGCCCTGGAGCCAGGCCGCTCCAGCGAGTCGCCGCTGATCGTCACGCTGCTGCTGGGGGCGGAGGCACAGGCGCGGTTCGACCGGCTGCGGACGGCGCACTTCCCGGCCGAGCGCAACCACCTGGCCGCGCACGTCACGCTGTTCCACGCGCTCCCCGGGGAGCGCGTGGACGCCGTCGCCGCCGACCTGGCCGCCGCGGCCGCCCGGCCCCCGTTCGAGGTCGCGGTCACCGGCCTGCGGCTGCTGGGCCGCGGTGTGGCCTACACGCTGGAGTCGGCGGAGCTGGCCGAGCTGCGCGGCCGCCTCGCCGCGGCGTGGGAGCCCTGGCTGACCCCGCAGGACCGCCAGCGGCACGCGCCGCACGTCACCGTGCAGAACAAGGTGGAGCCGGCGGTCGCCCGGGCGCTGCGGGACCGGCTGGCCGCGCACTTCGCCCCCGGGCAGGTGCCCGCCCGGGGCCTGGGGCTGTGGCGCTACCTGGGCGGGCCGTGGGAACCGGTGGCGGAGTTCCCCCTCGGCTGACCGCGCTCCCGGTCAGCGACGCCGGGTGGCCACGAGCAGGCCCGCCCCGATGGGGAGGACGGCGGAGGTGAGGTCGTCGTGCTCGCGGATGGCCCGGGACAGCTCGCGCCAGGTGACCGTCTGCTCGTCGCGCGCGGTGCGGTCGGCGATGCGGCCACCCTCGAGCAGCCCGTGGCAGGCGACCGTGCCGCCCACCCGCACCAGGTCCAGCACGGCGGCCAGGTGCGGGGCGTACTCGGTCGGCGCCCCCGCGCAGACCACCATGTCGTAGGCGCCCGGGGAGAGCCGGGGGAGCACCTCGGCCGGGGTGCCGAAGATCATCCGGGTGCGGCCGGGCGGGTGGCCGGCCTCGGCGAACGCCCGGCGCGCGGCCCGCAGCTGCTCGGGCTCGCCGTCCAGGGCGGTGAGCAGGCCGTCGGGGCGCATGCCCTCGAGCAGCCACAGCCCGACGACGCCGGCGCCGCTGCCGATGTTGACCACCGCGCGGGCTCCGCCGCTCGCGGCCAGGACGGCCAGCGTGGCGCCGACGGCCGGCTCCACCGGCGGCAGGCCGCCGAGCCGGACCGCGCGGGACCGGGCCGCCGCCAGCGCGGGGGTCTCGGTCGCGAAGCGGTCGGCGTACGCGGCGCCGTCCCTCCCCGGCCTCGGTCCCTCGGTGCTCACTGCTCGACTCCGGACTCGTTCCGCTGCTCGGGCCGGTGCCGCGCCGACTGCCGGCTCCGCTCGCCGGCGCCCGCTGCGCTGCCCGCTCCCCGCCGCCGGCCGCGTGGCTGCGATGCTCGCCGGCCCGCCGTCCCCGCGACGCTCATCACCGGGCGAGGGTAGTGGCCTGCCGCCCCGCGGCCGCCCGCGACCGGCGAGCTGTGAGCTCCCTGTGAACGGGAACACCACCCGACCGCCGGCCCGTTGGACCGGTCGTGCCCCGCAAGCGAGCCGGAACCGATCGACCCACCGACGTCGGGGGGTCGGGATCGGCGTCGGTCTGCGATCCTGGGACCGTGAGCGACGCCGTCCCCGCCTCGTCGGCACCGGGCCCGGACGCGCCCGCCGCCGGTGCCGAGGCCTGGGTGGCGCCGACGTGGGAGCAGGTCGTGCGCGAGCACTCCGCCCGGGTCTACCGGCTGGCCTACCGGCTGTCGGGCAACCCGCAGGACGCCGAGGACCTCACCCAGGAGACGTTCGTGCGGGTGTTCCGCTCGCTGGCGGACTTCTCACCGGGCACCTTCGAGGGCTGGCTGCACCGGATCACCACCAACCTGTTCCTGGACATGGTGCGGCGCCGGCAGCGGATCCGGTTCGACGCGCTGCCGGAGGACACCGAGCGGCTGCCCGGCACCGCGCCCAGCCCCGAGCAGGTCTACGCCGACACCCACCTGGACCCGCAGGTGCAGGCGGCGCTGGACGCGCTGTCGCCGGAGTTCCGGGTGGCGGTCGTGCTGTGTGACATCGAGGGACTGACCTACGAGGAGATCGCGGCGACCCTGGGCATCAAGCTGGGCACCGTGCGCAGCCGCATCCACCGCGGCCGCGTCCAGCTGCGCGAGGCCCTCGCCCACCTGGCTCCGCGCCGGCCGGGGGTCCCCGCCAGCGGTGTCGTCGAGGGGAGCGCGGGGTGAACATCCCGGAGAGCCACCTGGCCCAGGAGGCCATCACCGCCCTGGTGGACGGCGAGCTCGGCGGCGGCCCGGCCGCCCGCGCGGCCCGCCACCTGGCCGGCTGCGCGCAGTGCCGGATGGCGGTCCAGGCCCAGCGGGAGGCCAAGGAGGCGCTGCACGACTCCTCCGACGTCGCCGTCCCCGGTGACCTGCTCTCCCGCCTGCGGGCGATCCCGTTCACGGCCGACGTCCCGGGTGGGGGCATGGGCGCGCTCAGCGCCGGCCCGGACCAGCTGACGATCCGCGGCACCACCGGGTCCTGGGCCGTGCCGCTGGACCCGCCGGCCCGCTCCGAGCGTCCCGGCCAGGCGCGCTGGCTGCGGCGGGGCGTCGCCGGTGCCCTGGCCGGCCTCGGTCTCGGGGTGACCGCGCTGGCGTTCACCCTGCCCACCGGCGGCGCCGCCGAGGACGCCTCGCCGCCGGCGTCGGTGGCCGGTCCCTCGCCGGAGGAGCGCACCGAGATCGTGCCGCCGGTGGTCCGGGCCATCACCGTCGGCCGGGCGTCCGCCGGCACCCCGGGTGGAACGCCCTGAACAGCCGCACCGAACCACCGTCCGGGGAGGACCCGCTGCCCGAGAACCCGCAGACCCCGGACGAGTCGCGGCCCCCGGCCGGCGCCTCCGCGGAGGAGGGCGCTCCCGTGCCGGACGAGGCCTTCGCGCGGCCACGGGAGGGCGTCGGTCCCTTCGACCCGCCGCCGGCCCGCACCGCCCCGGCCGTCGTCCCGACCCCGGCTCCCCACCCCGCGCAGCAGGCCGCGTTCGGTCGCCCGGCCGCGGTCTCCGGGAGCTTCGCCGGCGACCGGCCCACCCCGCCACCGCCCCCGGCGCTGCCGCCGCCGCCCGAGGCGGTGCTGCGCGCCTTCGCCCCGCCCGGCCCCGGCCGGCGCGGGCTGCAGGAGCCGCCCGGCGGCCGCCCCGGTCGCCGGCGCACGTCCCCGGGCCCGTGGTGGAAGGCCGATGCCCGCTCCGACCCCTGGCGGGACCCGCACGCGCCGGCCGCTCTGACCGGGCCGGCGGTCTTCGAGGAGGAGGCCGAGCAGGCCGGCCCGCTCGTCGTCGACCCTCGCGGCCGCCGGAAGCTGCGGTTGCGGGACCTCTCCGTCCGGCTCTCGGTGCTCGTGGTGCTCGCCGTGCTGCTGGTCGGCGCCGTCGGCGGCGCCGCCGGCTACCTGCTGACCCGCACCGCCGACGAGACGCCGCTGCTGGCGCCGGGCACCCAGCTCAACGAGACCGACGAGGGCATCGCCCGCGAGCCCGGCTCGGTCTCCGACATCGCCGAGCGGGTGACCCCCACGGTGGTGTCGGTCGAGGTGCGCCTCGGGGAGGCCGGCGCCACCGGCTCGGGCGTGGTCATCGACGGCGAGAACGGCTACATCGTGACCAACAACCACGTCATCTCCGGCGCCGACGGCGTCGAGGGCGCCGAGATCCGCGCGGTGTTCTCCGACGGCAGCGGCTCCGCGGCCCGCATCGTCGGCCGCGACCCGGCCAGCGACATCGCCGTCCTCAAGGTCGAGAAGCCGGGGCTGGTCACCGCCGCGCTGGGCAGCTCGGACTCCGTGGTGGTCGGGGACCCGGTGGTGGCGATCGGGTCGCCGCTGGGCCTGGCCAGCACGGTGACCAGCGGGATCGTCAGCGCCCTCGACCGCCCGGTCCGGCTGTCGGGGGAGGGCAGCGACACCAACGCGGTGATCAGCGCCGTCCAGACCGACGCGCCGATCAACCCCGGCAACTCCGGCGGCGCGCTGGTCAACGGCGCCGGTGAGGTCATCGGGATCAACACCGCCATCGCCTCGCTCGGCGGCGGCAGCGTCGGGCTGGGCTTCGCCATCCCGATCGACACCGCCCGCGACATCGCCGAGCAGCTCATCAGCACGGGTGAGGCGGTGCACGCCTCGCTCGGCGTGAACGCCCGCTCGGTCACCGACGGCACCCGCGACGGCGCCCTCGTCGTCAACGTGGAACCGGGCAGCGGCGCGGCGAACGCCGGCATCCGCGAGCAGGACGTCATCATCGCCGTCGAGGACCGGCCGGTCGGCAGCTCCGAGGAGCTGGTCGTCGCCATCGACGCCCACGAGCCGGGGCAGACCGTCACCGTCGAGCTGGTCCGGGGTGGCTCGTCGACGACGGTCGAGGCGACCCTCGACACCGCCTGAGGGGGATCCCCCCGGATCGGGGCGCTGACCCGGGGGGCGCTGCGGCCTACGCTGGGAGGCCGCGGCGGTCCGGGTCCGCGGGGAAGGGGAGCAGCGCGTGTTCGACTCGATCGGCTGGGGCGAGATCGTCGTCCTCGCGCTGGCCGCGCTGTTCATCTTCGGGCCGGAGCGGCTGCCCCACCTGGCCAAGGACGCCGCCAGCGGGCTGAAGAAGGTCCGCGAGGCGATCACCGGCGTCCGCGCCCAGGTCGACGAGTCGCTGGGCGACGACCTCGCCAAGCTGCGGGACCTCGACCTGCGCCAGTACCACCCCAAGACCTTCATCCGGAACCAGCTGCTCGCCGACGACGACGGGCCCACCACCCGCCGGGGCAGCGCCACCGGCTCGGCCGGGCTGGCCGCGACCGGGGGAGCGGTGACCGCCCGCAACGCCGTCCGCACCCGGGACGCGGCGACCCCGCCACCGTTCGACCCCGACGCGACCTGAGCTGCCGCCGCGACCGGTTGCCGTCCCCTGACCGGACTGCCGGCGTTCCTCGCGCACCGCGGGTGCTGCAGGACCGGCACAGGGCGAGGAACGCCCGCACTGCCGCCAGGATCGGGTCGCTGCCACGGCGGTGGACCACCGCAGGAGCACGCGCCAGAGGCCGGTCCCCGGGTGGGGGACCGGCCTCTGTCGGATCAGGTCAGCGGCGGACCGGCGTGAGACCGAGCGACATGCCGGACAGCCCGCGCTGGCGGGTGGCCAGCCCGTCGGCGATGGCGGCGAGCGCCCGCGCCGCGGCGGACCCCGGGTCGGCGAGCACGACCGGGGCACCGGCGTCGCCGGCCTCGCGGACCCGGGTGTCGAGCGGGATCTGGCCGAGGAGCGGGACGCGGGCGCCCAGCGTGCGGGTCAGCGCGTCGGACACCGTCTCCCCGCCGCCGGAGCCGAAGACCTCCATGCGGGAGCCGTCGGGCAGGTCCAGCCAGGACATGTTCTCGATGACGCCGACCACCTGCTGGTGGGTCTGGGTCGCGATCGCGCCGGCCCGCTCGGCCACCTCGGCGGCGGCCAGCTGCGGGGTCGTCACGACGAGGATCTCGGCGTTGGGCAGGAGCTGGGCGATGGAGATCGCGACGTCACCGGTGCCGGGCGGCAGGTCCAGCAGCAGGACGTCGAGGTCGCCCCACCACACGTCGGCGAGGAACTGCTGCAGGGCGCGGTGCAGCATCGGCCCGCGCCACACCACGGGGGTGTTGCCCGGGGTGAACATGCCGATCGAGATGACCTTCACGCCGTAGGCCTGCGGCGGCATGATCATGTTGTCGACCTGGGTCGGCTTGTCGTCGACCCCGAGCATCCGCGGCACCGAGTGGCCGTAGATGTCGGCGTCCACGACGCCCACCGACAGCCCGCGCTTGGCCAGGGCCGCGGCCAGGTTCACCGTGACGCTGGACTTGCCGACGCCGCCCTTGCCCGAGGCGACGGCGTACACGCGGGTCAGCGAGCCGGGCTGGGCGAACGGGATGACCGGGTCGGCGGCGTCGGTGCCGCGGACGGTGCGGCGCAGTTCGGCGCGCTGCTCGTCGCTCATCACGTCCAGGCCGACCCGCACCGAGGTGACGCCGGGGACGGCGGAGACCGCCTGGGTCACCCGGTTGGTGATGGTCTCGCGCATCGGGCAGCCGGAGACGGTCAGGTAGACCTCGACGTGGACGGTGCCGTCGGCGTCGATCCGCACGTCCTTGACCATGCCCAGGTCGGTCAGCGGGCGGTTGATCTCCGGGTCCTGGACGGTGGCCAGAGCGGCGTTGACGGCGTCGAGGGCCGGCGCGCCGGTCAGCTGGTCGGACATGGTGTTCGTCTGTCTCCTTCGACGGGGGGACCCGGGCCGGACCGCCGAGGACGGCGGCGACCTGCGCACACGGGTCTCCTGCCACTGTACGGCGGTCGCAGCGGCCGACCGGCGCTCGCCGGGGTGATCCGGTACGCACCCCCCGGGGGCGTCGGACCCGGTGGTTAGCCTCCGTCCGTGCCCACCGACCGCTCCGCCACCCTGCGCGACGCGGTCGGGCTGGGGTTGGCGGTCGGGCTGTACGGGGTGGCCTTCGGCGCCGCCGCCGACGCCGCGGGGCTGGACCTCTGGCAGGCGATGACCATGTCCCTGGTGATGTTCACCGGGGCCTCGCAGTTCGCGCTGGTCGGCGTCCTGGGGGCCGGTGGGGGCGCCGCCGCGGCCGTCGGCAGCGCGCTGCTGCTGGGGACCCGCAACACCGTCTACGGCGTCCGGCTGGTGCCGCTGCTGCGCCCACGCGGGGTGGTCCGGCGGGTCTCCGCGGCGCACTGGGTCATCGACGAGACGACGGCGCTGGCGATCGCCGCCCCGGACCGGGGGCTGGCCCGGCTGGCCTTCCTCGCCGGCGGCGCGACGATCTTCGTGGTCTGGAACCTCACGACGGTGGTGGGCTCCCTCGGCGCGGCCGCGCTCAGCGGTCCGGCGCTGGCCGCTCTCGACGCCGTCGTCCCCGCGGCGTTCCTGGCGCTGCTCTGGCCGCGGCTGCAGCACACCTTCCCCGAGGCGAGGGTGCAGCGCCGGGTGGCCGCCGGGGGTGCGGTGGTGGCGCTGGCCCTCACCCCCGTCGTCCCGGCGGGGGTGCAGGTGATCGCCGCGGTGGTGGCCGTCGCCCTGGCCGGCCGGCCGCGCCCGACGAGCGCCAGCGAGGGGAGCCCGTGACCGGGACCGCGCTGTGGGTGACCGTCCTGGCCGGCTCGCTGGGGTGCTACCTGCTCAAGCTCGCCGGGCTGTCGGTGCCCGCGGCCTGGGTGGAGCAGCCCTGGGTGGCGCGGGTGGTCGACTTCGTCCCCGCGGCCCTGCTGGCGGCGCTGGTCGCGGTCCAGACGCTGACCAGCGACGGCCGGATCGTGGTCGACGGGCGGCTGGCCGGGCTCGCGGTCGCCGCACTGGCGCTGGCCCTGCGCGCGCCGTTCATCGTCGTCCTCGTGCTCGCGGGGGCCGCCGGAGCGCTGGTCCACGTCCTCACCGGCTGACCCCGGGTCAGAACAGCCGCTGGCCGCGCTGCTCGAGGTCGAGCAGCAGCCGCTTGCGGTGCAGCCCGCCACCGAAGCCGACCAGGCTCCCGTCGGCGCCGACCACCCGGTGGCACGGGACGACGACAGGCAGCGGGTTGCGCCCGCAGGCCGCGCCCACCGCCTGGGCGAGCGTCCGGTCGCCGAGCCGCGTGGCGAGGGAGCCGTAGCTGCGGGTCTCGCCGTAGGGGATCTCCGCCATGAGCCGCCAGACGGCCAGCTGGAGGTCGTTGCCGGACGGCCGCAGCGCGAGGTCGAACGCGGTGCGGTCGCCGGAGAAGTACTCCTCGAGCTGCCGGACGACGTCGGTGAACCCGGCGTCGTCCCGGGCCCCGAGCACGGCGGGGTCGAGAGGCCGGCCGGGCAGGTCCATGAACAGCGCCACCAGTGCGCCGTCCTCGGCCACGGGCGTCAGCGGGCCGATCGGCGACCCGGTGACGGTGTGCGTGCGCGTCACGGCGTCATCGTGCCGCGGGGGGACGACAGGACGGCGGGTCGGTGGTGCTGGCCGCCGGTACTCGTCGATCATGCGGCGGTGACCGCGACCCGCAGCGAGCCTGCCGTCACCCCGCGCGCGCTGGAGTGGGCCGTGCTGTCCGGCCTGCTGGCCGGCGTCGTCGCGAAGGCCGCCGACGAGTCGGTGCTGCGCTGGGCCGCCGACCTCGGCACCTACCCGGCCGCGTGGGTGCTCGCGGTGGCGGTGATCGGCCGGGCGGCGCCGACGGTGGCCGCGGCCGCGGTCCGGCCAGCGGTCTTCTTCGCCGCGATGAGCGTGGCGTACTACGCGTGGGCGGCGCTGGTCCTCGGGTTCGGGTGGAGCCGGCTGCTGGTCGCCTGGCTGCTGCTCTCGGCGACGGCCGTCCCGGCCACGGCCGTGGGCGCGTGGTGGGCCACCCGCCGGGACGGGGTGCTGCCGGGCGCGGTCATGGCGCTCACCGCCGGCGTGGTCCTCGCGGGGGGAGAGGCGGCCGCGCTCCTCTGGACGCTCACCGGTGGCGCCGGACCGGGCGCCGGCACCCTGCACCCGGTCCAGGGTGTGGTGGACGTCGTCGGCGCCGTGCTCCTGGTCGCCGTCCTGCCGCGGTCGGGCCGCACTCGGCTGTGGGCCCTGGTCCTGCTCGCCCCGGCGACCTGGCTGGCCGGCCGGGGCCTGGACGTCCTGGGACAGCTGCTCGGCTGAGACGGGCCTCAGCCGGTCGCCTCGCGGGCCGCGGCCTCCCGCTTCTTCCGGGCCTTGCGCTCCCGCCGCTCGGCGTCCTCGGCGTTCTCCTCGGTCAGCCGGCTGAGCTCGCCGCGGATGAAGTCCCGGGTCGCGAGCTCACCGATGGCGACCCGCAGTGCGGCCAGCTCGCGGGCCAGGTACTCGGTGTCGGCGCGGGTGGTCGCCGCCCGCGCGCGGTCCTCCTCGGCCTGCACGCGGTCGCGGTCGGCCTGCCGGTTCTGGGCCAGCAGGATCAGCGGCGCGGCGTAGGCGGCCTGGGTGGAGAAGGCGAGGTTCAGCAGGATGAACGGGTAGGGGTCCCACTGCAGCCGGACGGCGAAGACGTTGAGCGCGATCCAGACGGTCACGATCACCGTCTGGACGGCGAGGAAGCGGCCGGTGCCCAGGAAGCGGGCGATGGCCTCGGCGAACCGGCCGACCGCGTCGGGGTCCAGCCGCAGGAACCCGCCGAAGCCGCGGGCGCCCCGCGGGACGTCGAGCCGCCGTCCCTCAGCCACGGCGGGCCCGCTCACGCCAGTCGTCGGGCAGCAGGTGGTCGAGGACGTCGTCCACGCTGACCGCGCCCACCAGCCGGCCCTGGGGGTCGACGACCGGTGCCGCGACCAGGTTGTAGGTCGCGAAGTAGCGGGTCACCTCGGCCAGCGGCGCCTCCGGCCGGAGCGGCTCCATGTCGTCGAGGACCCCGCTGACCAGGGTGGACGGCGGCTCGCGGAGCAGCCGCTGGATGTGTGCCAGGCCCAGGTACCGGCCGGTCGGGGTGGCCGACGGCGGACGGCAGACGTAGACCTGGCTGGCCAGCGCGGGGGAGAGCTCGGGCTCGCGGACCCGGGCCAGCGCCTCGGCGATCGTGGCGTCGGGGGTCAGGATCACCGGCTCGCTGGTCATGATGCCGCCGGCGGTGTCCTCGGAGTACTGCAGCAACTGGCGCACCGGCTCGGCCTCGTCGGGCTCCATCAGCTCCAGCAGCCGGTTGCGGTCGACGTTGGACAGCTCGGCCAGCAGGTCGGCGGCGTCGTCGGGGTCCATCACCTCGAGCACGTCGGCCGCTCGGCTCTCCTCGAGGGTGCCCAGGATGGTGATCTGGTCGGCCTCGGGCAGCTCCCCGAGCACGTCGGCCAGCCGCTCGTCGTCCAGCGCCTCGGCGACCTCGTGCCGCCGCTTGATCGGCAGGTCCTGCAGCGCGTGGGCGAGGTCGGCGGCGTTGAGCTCGCGGTAGGTCGCGATGAGGGTCTCGGCGCCCTGCCCGGTCTCGGGCAGGGCCAGGCCGGTGACCTCGTCCCAGTTGAGCTGGTGCAGCTGCCCCCGGCGGCCGAGCCGGCCCGGCTCCTGCACGGCGAGCTTGGAGAGCACCCAGTCAGCGGTGCGGGTCTGCTCCATGCCGGCGTCGACGACGTGCGCGGGCCGGCCGGACTCGGCGATCTGCACCCGCCGGTCGAGCAGCTCGCCGAGGACGAGGGTCTCCCCGCGGCGCTGCTCGAAGCGCTTGAGGTTCAGCGTCCCCGAGCCGAGCACCACCGAGCCCGGGTCCAGGGCGGTGACCCGGCCCATCGGCACGAAGATCCGGCGGCGGGCCACGACCTCGACGACCAGGCCGAGGACCCGCGGCGGTGCGGTGCCGACGCGCAGCGCCACGACGACGTCCCGGACCTTGCCGACGCGGTCGCCGTTGGGGTCGAAGACGGGCATCCCCGCGAGCCGGGACACGTAGGCCCTGGTCACCGTGGTCATGGCACCTCCTCGCCGGCGCTCGTCCGCCCCGAGCCGGGCATGCTGGATCGGCCGGTGACCTCGCGGCTCGGTCACCGACCGCTGAGGCTACCGTCGGGGGCGTGTCGTCCCCCGGAGCCGAGCTCGAGTACGAGGTCGTCGACGTCTTCGCCCCCCGCGCCTTCGCCGGCAACCCGCTGGCCGTGGTGTTCGACGCGGACGGGTTGAGCACCGAGCAGTGCCAGGCGCTGGCCAACGAGTTCCACCTCTCGGAGACCTCGTTCCTGTGCGCGCCCAGCGAGGGCTCCGGTGCCGACTACCGGGTGCGGATCTTCACCCCGTACGCCGAGCTGCCCTTCGCGGGCCACCCGAGCGTCGGTGCGGCGCACACGCTGGTGCGCGCCGGGCGGCTGGCCGAGGGCACGCTGCGCCAGGAGTGCGGCGCCGGGGTCCTGGACGTGGTGGTCGAGGCGGACGGCGCGACGCTCTCCGGCGGCCGACCCACGCTGGAGGACGGCCCGGCACCCGGGGTGCTCGCCGAGGCGGTGGGGCTGTCGGCCGCCGACGCGGTGGGGGTGCCGGCGCACGTCGCCGGGTGCGGCCTGCCGTTCACCTACCTCGCGGTGCGCCGCGAGGTCGTCGACGACGCCGCGCCCGTCCCCGCGCTGCTCGGCGAGCTCGGGGTCGGCGAGGGGGTCTCGGTGCTGTCGTGGGACGCCGCGACCTCCACCGCGTACGCGCGGGTGTTCGCCAACGACCTGGCGTGGGGGGAGGACCCGGCGACCGGCTCGGCGGCCCTGGGCGCCGGGGTCTGGCTGGTCGCGACCGGGCTGCTGGCCCCCGAGGGGACGTCGTCCTACGTCGTCCGGCAGGGGGAGGCGATGGGCCGGCCGTCGGTGCTGGCCTGCACCGTCACCGCCTCGGGCGGCCGCGCGGTCGGGGCGACCGTCCAGGGCGCGGTGGCGCCGGTCGCGCGCGGCCGGATCCGGGTGCCTTGAGGGAGGACCCCCTTCCCTCTCCCGCCCGGCAGGAGGTCCGGACAACCCCGGGCGGGGCCTCCGGCGCCTGGGCGGTCCACCGGCCGGGCGGCCGGGACGTCGGCATCATGGCCGTCGCGGTCGTCGGCATCTCCCTCTCCGCGCCGCTGACCACGCTGCTGGCCGCGCCGATGCTCGCGCTGGCGTTCTGGCGCAACGTGGGCGGCGCCGCGGCGCTGTTCCCGGTCCTGCTCCTGCGCGAGCGCGCGCAGCTCTCCGGGCTGCGGCCGCGCGACCTCGGCAGCTCCGTCGTCGCCGGGCTGTTCCTCGCCGCGCACTTCGCCGCCTGGCTGCCGAGCCTGTCCATGACGACCGTGGCCGCCTCCACGGCGCTGGTCACCACCACCCCCATCTGGACGGCGCTGGCCGCCCGCCTCAGCGGGGTGCGGTTGTCCGCGGCGATCTGGTGGGGACTGGTGCTCGCCGTGCTCGGCGTCGCCCTGATCGCCGGGGTGGACGTCACCGTCAGCCTGCGGGCGCTGGCCGGCGACGGGCTGGCCCTGCTGGGGGCGATCTGCGCCGGCGGGTACGTGCTGGCCGGGGCGCGGGCGCGGCAGCGGCTGTCCACGTCGGCCTACGCGGTCGTCTGCTACTCCGTGTGCGCGGCGACGGTCGCCGTCGCGGCCGTCGTCGCCGGGGTGCCGCTCGAGGGCTTCGCCGCTCGGGACTGGCTGCTGATCGCCGCGATCACGTTCTGCGCCCAGCTGCTCGGGCACACGCTGCTCAACCTGGTGCTCTCCTCGGTCGGCCCGACGATGGTCAGCCTGGTGGTGCTCCTCGAGGTGCCGGGCGCACTGCTGTTCGCCCTGGTGCTGCTCGGCCAGGTGCCGCCGCTGCTGGCGCTGCCCGGGGTGCTGCTCGTCGTCCTCGGGGTGGCGCTGGTGGTGCGGGCCAGCCGGCCGGAGACCCTGGTCGAGCCCGCGACCTGAGCCACCTGCGGCCTGGCTACCCTCCGAGGACCGAACCGACCCCAGCCGTGTTGTCCGCCCACCCCACCATCCCGACGGAGGCACCGTGGCCGAGCTCCGATCCCGTCGTTCCAACCTCGCCGTGCCGGGCAGCAACCCCCGGTTCCTGGAGAAGGCGAAGGGCCTGGGGGCCGACCAGGTGTTCCTGGACCTGGAGGACGCCTGCGCGCCGCTGGCCAAGCCGGGGGCGCGGAAGAACATCGTCGCGGCGCTCAACGAGGGCGGCTGGGGCGAGAAGATCCGCACGGTCCGGGTCAACGACTGGACGACGGAGTGGACCTACCGCGACGTGGTCGAGGTCGTGGAGGGCGCCGGCGCGAACCTCGACTGCATCATGCTGCCCAAGGTCGTCGACGCGGCCCAGGTGCAGGCGCTGGACCTGCTGCTCACCCAGGTCGAGAAGGCCAACGGCCTCGAGGTCGGCCGGATCGGCATCGAGGCGCAGATCGAGAACGCCCAGGGCCTGATCAACGTCAACGCGATCGCGTTCGCCAGCCCGCGGATCGAGACGATCATCTTCGGGCCCGCCGACTTCATGGCCAGCATCAACATGAAGTCGCTGGTCGTCGGCGCCCTGCACCCGGACTACGCCGGCGACCCGTTCCACTACATCCTGATGCAGATCCTCATGGCCGCTCGCGCCCGCGGCGTGCAGGCCATCGACGGCCCGTTCCTGCAGGTCCGCGACGTCGACGCGTTCCGCGAGGTCGCCAAGCGCTCGGCGGTGCTCGGCTTCGACGGCAAGTGGGTGCTGCACCCGGGCCAGATCGACGCGGCCAACGAGATCTACGCGCCCTCCCAGGAGGACTACGACCACGCCGAGCTCATCCTCGACGCCTACGAGTGGCACACCTCCGAGGCTGGCGGTGCCAGGGGTTCGGCCATGCTCGGCGACGAGATGATCGACGAGGCCAGCCGCAAGATGGCGCTGGTCATCGCGGGCAAGGGGCGCGCCGCCGGCATGCGGCGGACGTCGTCGTTCACCCCGCCGGAGAGCTGAGCGCCCCGACGACGCGCGCCGGGGGCGCTCCCGCTGAAGTCCGGAGGCGCTCCCGGCGGCGTCGCGAGACGCTCCGGCGGCGCGGCGTAGTCCCACGGGGACGGCGGGGAGCCCTCCGGTCACTCGGGGTCACGGAACGGCGACCCTCCCCGTACGCCGGGACGAACTCCTCTGCCGTCTCCGACGGTCGTCCCGGAACCGTGTCGGTACCGGAACGGGAGCGGGGCTGTGCCGACGGAGGTGGGAGATGGCGGGCAACGTGTTCGCGGCCACCAGCCAGGACGCCGAGCGGTTGCTCCGGAGTTCCGGTGGCAGGCCCACGATCCAGATCGTCTTCGACATCGCTGAGGACGTCACCAGCATCCAGAGCGCCGGACTCGACGGTGCCGACGTCGTGCGGTTCCTGATCGCACTCGGCAGGAGCCTCGAGCGAGACGCCTGACCGACCGCCTCAGGGGCCGAAGGAGACGCTCGACAGTGACGCGAGCGCGACGAACCACAGCACGATGCCGAGCACCACCAGCGCGCAGGCGATCGCCCCGACGATGATGCCGGCGAGGGCCAGGCCGTCGCCCTCCTCGCCGGTCTCCCGGATCTGCCGGCGCGCCGCGATGCCGAGGACCAGCCCGGCCGGGGCGAAGACGAAGGCCATGACCAGCGCCAGGATGGCGAGGGTGTTGGTGGGGCGCCGGTAGAACCCGGGCGGAGGTCCGTAGCCGTAGCCCGGCGGCGGCCCGTAGCCGGGGGCGGGACCGTACCCGGGCGGGCCGTAGCCCGGCGGGGGCGGTGGAGGCGCCGGCGGGGGGTCGCCCCGGTACAGCCCGTCGTCCGTGGTGCTCATCGTGTCCTCTCGTCGCGGCCGGTCAGCGGTCGACCGCTGCGCCGGGGAGGGCGGCCATCCGGGCGGCGACGGCTCGTGCCGCCGTCGCGCCGACCGCAGGATCCTCCGCGATGAGCACCGACACCACCGCGCCACGCCCTTGGGCCAGGACGTCCTGCGTGGTGCCGTCCTCCAGTCGGTAACGCGCGAGCACCACGGTCCCCGCGAGGCCGTCGACGACCGGGGGCTCCACCAGGACCCGGTCGCCGGCCGGGCAGGACTCGAAGGCGTCGCGCAGCTCGGTCAGCGCCAGCTCGCCGGACGCGGCCGAGTCGTAGGCGATCGCCTCCGACACGACCGTCGCGGTGCCCTGGGGGTCGATCCCGACGACCGGGTGCTTGGTCGTCCGGTGCTCCTCGGAGGCGAAGGCGACGCCGCAGATGCCCGACAGGCTCGGGTCGTCGGACAGGTCGCCGTCGGCGACGGGGTTGGCCTGCACCGACCAGCCCGCCGGCAGGTCGGCCGCCCGCAGCGCGACCGCCAGGGCCGCCTCGTCGGGGGTGGTGACGGCCGCCGGGTCGGCCGACGCGGCGGCGGACTGCTCGGCCTCGGCCGGGGCGGGCTCCTCCGGTGGGGTGTCGTCGGCGGCGCCGCAGCCGGAGAGCAGCAGGGCGGCGGCGAGCGCGGCGGCCAGGGACCTCACCCCGGCGACGCTAACCCCGCCGCCCGGGGTGACCGGGACCACACCGGGCCGTCGGGGGCGGTGGCTCATACTCGCCGGTAACCACGGACACCGGAGTCCCGGAGGAGCGACGCGATGACCCGCCTGGCCCAGACCGCCGACCTGACCGACATCCAGCAGGAGATCCTGGCGACGGTCAGGCAGTTCGTGGACAAGGAGATCATCCCGAACGCGCAGGAGCTCGAGCACGGCGACGTCTACCCGCAGGAGATCGTCGACGGGCTCCGGGACCTGGGGGTCTTCGGGTTGACCATCCCCGAGGAGTACGGCGGCCTCGGTGAGTCACTGCTGACCTACGCGCTGGCGGTCGAGGAGATCGCCCGCGGCTGGATGAGCGTCTCCGGCGTCATCAACACCCACTTCATCGTGGCGTACATGGTGGTGCAGCACGGCACCGAGGAGCAGAAGCGGAGCCTGCTGCCGCGCATGGCCACCGGCGAGGTGCGCGGGGCGTTCTCCATGTCCGAGCCGGGGCTGGGGTCCGACGTCGCCGGCATCCGGACCCGGGCGGTGCGCGACGGCGACGGGTACGTCGTCGACGGCCAGAAGATGTGGCTGACCAACGGCGCGAGCTCGACGCTGGTCGCCGCGCTCGTGCGCACCGACGAGGGCGCCGAGAAGCCGCACCAGAACCTCACGACCCTCCTCGTGGAGAAGCCCGCGGGCTTCGGCGAGGTGCTCCCGGGGCTCGCCGTCCCCGGCAAGATCGACAAGATGGGCTACAAGGGCGTGGACACCACCGAGCTGGTGTTCGACGGCTTCCGCATCGGGGCCGAGCACGTCCTCGGGGGGACGCCGGGCCGCGGCTTCGCGCAGATGATGGACGGCGTCGAGGTGGGCCGGGTCAACGTCGCCGCCCGTGGCTGCGGCATCGCGCTGCGGGCCTTCGAGCTGGCCATCGACTACGCCCAGCAGCGGGAGACGTTCGGCAAGCCGATCGCCCAGCACCAGGCGATCGCGTTCAAGCTCGCCGAGATGGCCACCAAGGTCGAGGCCGCCCACGCGATGATGGTGCGGGCGGCACGGCTCAAGGACGCCGGCTCGCGGAACGACGTCGAGGCCGGCATGGCGAAGCTGCTGGCCAGCGAGTTCGCCGCCGAGGTGACCCAGGAGTCCTTCCGCATCCACGGCGGGTACGGCTACTCCAAGGAGTACGAGATCGAGCGGCTGATGCGCGAGGCGCCGTTCCTGCTCATCGGCGAGGGCACCAGCGAGATCCAGAAGACGATCATCAGTCGGGGCCTGCTCAAGGAGTACGCGATCGAGCGCTGACGACACGACCGCGGGCCCCCCCCCGCGGGGGCGGGGCCGGGGGGGGGGGGCGGGCGGGGGGGGGGGGGGGGTGGTGGGGGGGGGCGGCCGCGGCCCGACCCGCGGCCGCGGCGCCCCCCCCCCCCCCCACCCCCCCCCCCCCCCCCCCCCCCCCCCCGCCCCCCGCCCCCCCCCCCCCCCCCCCCCCCCCCCCCCCCCCCCCCCCCCCCCCCCCCCGGCGCCTGTCCGCGTCCAGGAGACCGCCCCCGGCTGTTGGGCTTGAGTCTCCGCCTCCCCCGCCGATGACCCCTCCGAAGCGCGTGCAGCGCCGGAGACGAGAGAGAAGAGCAACCGTGGACGGACTGGACGACATCGTCGAGGAGTTCCTGGTCGAGAGCCACGAGAACCTCGACCAGCTGGACACCGACCTGGTCGCCCTCGAGCAGGAGCCCGACTCCCGCGAGCGGCTGTCGAGCATCTTCCGCACGATCCACACGATCAAGGGGACCAGCGGCTTCCTGGCGTTCCACCGCCTGGAGGAGGTCACCCACGTCGGGGAGAACATGCTGTCCCGGCTGCGGGACGGCGCCCTGGCGCTGACCCCGCACCGGACGAGCGTGCTGCTCCAGATGGTCGACACGGTCCGCTCGCTGCTCGCCTCGATCGAGGCGACCGGCGGCGAGGGCTCGGTCGACGTCTCCGCCGTCGTCGCGGGGATCAGCGCCGCCATGGAGGACGGGCCCGCCCCCGAGCCGGCTGCTGCGCAGGCCGTCGTGGACGAGGTCGCCGACGAGCCCGTCGCCGAGGTCACCGACGAGCCGGCCCCCGAGGCGGCGGGCGGCACCGGCGCGACCGGCACCGAGCGCGCCACCACCGAGGCCACGAAGGCCACCGAGGCCACGAAGACCAGCACGGCCACGAAGACCAGCAAGGCCACGAGGACCAGCAAGGCCACGAGGACCACCGAGGCGCCGGCCGCCGAGGCCGCCGTCCCCGCCGCGGCGCCCATCGCTGAGGTGCCCGCCCCTCCGGCCGGACCCGCCGTCCCCGCCCCCCGGCCCGCCGTCGAGGCGACCACCCCCGAGCGGGACGCCGCCGAGGGCGACGCCGCCCCCGTGGCCGAGAACGGTGGCGGCCAGGCCCGCCGCGCCGTCGCCGACAGCACCATCCGCGTGGACGTCGACCTGCTCGACGAGCTGATGCTGCTCGTCGGGGAGCTGGTGCTCACCCGCAACCAGATCGTCCAGTACGTCGGCCGCTCCAACGACACCGACCTGGTGCGCGCCTCGCAGCGGCTCAACCTCATCGCCAGCGAGCTGCAGGAGGGCGTCATGAAGACGCGCATGCAGCCGATCGACCACATCTGGTCCAAGCTGCCGCGCGTCGTCCGCGACCTGGGCCTGCAGTGCGGCAAGTCCGTCCGCCTGGAGATGGAGGGTCGCGACACCGAGCTGGACAAGACGCTGCTCGAGGCGGTCAAGGACCCGCTGACCCACCTGGTCCGCAACTCCGTCGACCACGGCATCGAGGAGCCCGCGGTCCGCGCCCAGCTCGGCAAGCCGGCCGAGGGCGTGCTGTACCTGCGCGCCAAGCACGAGAGCGGCCAGGTCGTGGTCGAGGTGGCCGACGACGGCGCCGGCATCGACCCGGCCCGGGTCGGGGCCAAGGCCGTCGAGCGCGGCCTGGTGTCGCAGGAGGCCCTCAACCGGATGGGCCCGCAGGACGTCCTGCAGATGATCTTCCTGCCGGGCTTCTCCACCGCGGCCAAGGTCACCAACGTCTCCGGCCGCGGCGTCGGCATGGACGTGGTCAAGACCAACATCGAGGCGATCGGCGGCACGATCGAGGTCGAGTCGGTCCCGGGCAAGGGCACGGTCTGCCGGCTGCGGATCCCGCTGACCCTGGCGATCGTCCCCGCCCTCACCGTCGAGTGCGCCGGCGACCGCTACGCCATCCCGCAGATCAGCCTGCAGGAGCTCGTGTCGCTCGACGCCGAGAAGGCGGCCAACGCCGTGGAGGAGGTCGGCGGCGCACCGGTCTACCGGCTCCGCGGCGAGCTGCTCCCGCTGGTGCGGCTGACCGACGTCCTGGGGCTGACCTCCGACCGGCACGACGGCCACGTGGTCATCGCCGTCCTCCGGTCGGAGGGCCGGCGCTTCGGTCTCGTCGTCGACCGCGTCATCAACACCGAGGAGATCGTGGTCAAGGCCGTCGGCGGTCAGCTCAAGGCGATCGGCCTCTACTCCGGCGCGACCGTCCTGGGCGACGGCACCGTGGCGCTCATCCTCGACGTCCAGGCGCTGGCCCGGCGCGCCCTGCGCACCGAGACCACCGAGCGCCAGGAGTCCCGCGAGGCGGCCCTGCACGCCGCCGCGACCGACGCCGAGCGGCAGCGGATGCTGCTGGCCGCGATCGGCGGTGGCCGCCGCGTCGCCATCCCGCTGGACACCGTCACCCGCCTCGAGCAGGTGCGCACCGAGTCGGTGGAGCGGGTCGGCAACCGCGAGGTCGTCCAGTACCGCGGCGCGATCCTGCCGATCGTCCGGCTCGACCGGCACCTGGGTGCCTACGGCGAGACCGACCGCGAGGTGCTCGAGGTGATCGTCTACTCCGACCACGGCCGCAGCGTGGCCATCGTGGTCGAGGAGATCCTCGACATCGTCGACGGCGAGGCCGCCGTCCGCAGCGACATCGACGACCTGGGCCTGCTCGGCTCGGCCGTCCTCGGCGACAAGGTCACCGAGCTGCTCGACGTCCGTGCGGCGATCCTCGCCGCCGACCCCGCCTTCTACACCGCCACCGCGACGCCGGACGGCGTCCCCGGCTCCCTCCTGGAGGTCTGACGTGCCCGTTGCGACCGACCCGACCGCCCCGGCCATCGGCGGTCAGCTGG
Source organism: Geodermatophilus sp. SYSU D01105 (assembly GCF_054050095.1). Taxonomy (NCBI): domain Bacteria; kingdom Bacillati; phylum Actinomycetota; class Actinomycetes; order Geodermatophilales; family Geodermatophilaceae; genus Geodermatophilus; species Geodermatophilus sp. SYSU D01105. The sequence continues at coordinate 49,439 of NZ_JBJGYR010000004.1, read as the reverse complement.
CCACCTTCTGGCTGGACGGCGACCTCTACGGCGTCGAGGTGGCGCACGTGCAGGAGGTGCTGCGCAGCCAGGGGCTGACCCGGGTGCCGCTGGCCCCTGCCGCCGTCGCCGGCCTGATCAACCTGCGCGGGCAGGTCGTCACCGCCATCGAGCTGCGGGAGCGGCTCGGCCGGCCGCCGCGGCCGGCCGACACCGACGCCGTGGTGATCGTCGTCCGGCTGCACGGTGAGGCGGTCAGCCTGCTCGTCGACGCGATCGCCGACGTCGTCGACGTCGACCCGGCCGACTTCGAGGCGCCGCCGGACACGCTCGACGGCTCCGCGCGCGAGCTGATCCGCGGGGCGTTCAAGCTCGACGGGCAGTTGCTGCTGGCCCTGGACGTGCAGAAGGCCGTCAGCGCCTGAAGGACCCCCCGCGGGCGCGGCCGGACTCCCCCGGCGGCCGACGCCCGACCCCCCCCGACCCCCGGTCGGGTGGCCTCCCTCCGAGGCCACCTGGCCGGGGGTCGCGGCGTTCCGGGGCGATCACACTGCGCGACCATGCGCTCACGCCTGCCCGCCGGACACGCAGGGAGCCCGCCCGGACCGTCGTGCGATCGGGTGACGGTGACGTGGCGCTCTCCCGCGATCACGGTCAGCATGGGTCGACCTCACCTCGGGGGATGTGGAAAGGGAGGCGCTGTCGTGCCGTACTCGCTGGTCAGTGCCGCCACACTCGGCTTCGACCTGGTCCGCCTGCCGGCCGGCCGGGACGTCGCCGACGCCCTGCTCGCCGGCCTGGCCGCCGACGCCGCCACCCTCGAGCACCTGGCCGGGGTGCACCCCGCCGCGGACCGCGACCGCGAGGAGCGTGCCGTGCTCGCCGTCCGCGCGCGCAAGGCCCGCGAGATGGCCGTCAGCACCCCGCACGTGCGCAACTTCGTCGTCGACCCGCTGGTCACCGACCGCGCCGCCGTGCTGGTCGACCAGCTGCAGCGCAGCACGATCGGCGACGCCGCCGCCCTGGAGCGGGTGCTGCGGGAGGACGTCCTCGGGCCCGAGCACCCTGCCGTCGCCCTGGTGGACGACGACACGCTGGCCGCCGCCGCCGACGTCCTGGCCGACGCCGCGATCGGCTCCTGGGCCGCCGCCGTCCTCCCGCCGCTGGTCCGCCGTCAGCTGACCGGCCCCCTCGCCGTCGCCAGGGCCGCCGGCATCGTCGGGACCCCCGCCCCGGACCTGGGCCCGGCCACCGGCGAGCTCGCGACGCTGCTCGACGACCTCCGCGGCCTGGACGCCGCCGGCCGCGCGCGGTGGCAGGCGGCCGTCGACGCCGCCCGGGCCGAGCGCCGGCCGTGGGCCACGGCCATGCACGAGGCGTCGTGGGCCGCGCACGTCTCCGGGCGCACCCGCACCCTGGCCACCGCGCAGCTGCTCGCCGTCCAGGCGTTCCTCGACGGGGGCTTCGACCCGGGCGCGGCCGCGGCAGGCACCTGGAACGCCGTCGCCGGCTGCGTGCAGGGCATCGTCATGGGCGACCTGCTGGGCAGTGACTCCCTCGCCGTCCTCGCCGCTCCGGTGAGCTGAGCACCCCCGCGCGCGGAATCTGCACAGTGGTGGCCATCAGCGGCTGACGGCCACCAGCGTGCAGATCTCGCGCACGACGGGGACCTGCCGAGCGGGAGCTCAGTCGCCGTCGGGGTCGGGGAGCCGGCTGCCGGCGGGCAGTTCGGCGCCGGCCTCCACCGCGGCCTCCCGGCCGACGAGGGTGATCTCGCCGTCGCCGCCGACCGACGCCCGCTCGCCGACGTCCACCCGGTCGTCGAGGACGGAGCGGACGACGGTGGCCCCGGCCCGCACCCGCGCGCCCGGCAGCAACACCGAGTCCACCACGGTGGCCCCGGCCTCGACGACGACGCCGGGGGAGAGGACCGAGCCGCTGACCCGGCCGGCCACGCGGGTGCCGCCGGAGACGAGGCTGTCCTCGACCTCCGCGCCCCGGAGCACCCGAGCGGCGCTGTGCCGACCGCCGCGGGTGTGCACCGGCCAGCGCGGGTCGTCGAGGTCCACCGGGGGTTCGGGGGACAGGAAGTCCTGGTGGGCGGCCCAGTAGGCGGGCACCGTCCCGACGTCGCGCCAGTAGCCGGTGAACGCGTGGGCGCGGGCCAGCCCGTCGCGGGTCTGGGCGGGCAGCAGGTGGGAGCCGAGGTCCTCGAGGCCGTCCTCGCCGTGCTCGGCCGCCAGCGCCTCCAGCCGGTCGAGCGTGGGGCGGGGGGAGAAGACGAAGACCTCGTTCGTGGCGGTGGTGGTGCGCGGCTCGTCGGGCTTGTAGGCGTAGTCGCGGACCCGGCCGTCGTCGGCCACCTCCACGACGCCGTAGCGGGCGGCGTCGTCCTCGGCGACCTCGGTGGTCACCATCGTGACCTCCGCCTCGGAGTCCAGGTGTCCCTCGACGACCTCGCGGTAGTCGAGCTTGTAGACCGCGTCGGCGCTGACGACGACGAGCGCGTCGGGGTCGAAGTCCCGTACCAGGGGCGCGTACCGCCACAGCGAGTTCGCCGTCCCCGACACCCACCCGGCGCGCTCGGTCCCCTGGTAGGGCGGCAGCACCAGCAGCCCGCCGGCGGTCCGGTCGAGGTCCCACGGCCGGCCGTTGGCCAGGTGCTGGGACAGCGACGTCGGGTGGTACTGCACCGAGACCCACACGTCGGCGACGTGCGAGTGCTGGCAGTTGCTCAGCGGGAAGTCGATGAGCCGGTAGACGCCGGCGAAGGGGACGGCGGGCTTGGCGCGCTGCTCGGTCAGCAGCTCGAGGCGACCTCCCGCGCCGCCGGCGAGGACGAGGACGAGCACACGGGGGAGGGCCATGGCCCCGGGCTACCCGGGATCGGGCCCTTCACCCACGCCGGCGCGACGGGCGGGCGGTCCGGGCCGGTGCTCAGGGGCGGTCGGTCAGGTAGCCGCAGGCGCGGTCCTCGTGCAGCCCTGCCCGGCACAGGGCAGCGACCAGGCCCGACACGAGCAGGGCGAGGAGGAGCCACACGATGGCGACGGCGAGCAGCACGGGCGCGAGGATGCCAGAGGCGGCCGACGCGCCGGTGACGCGGGGCTGAACTCCCCGCGAGCACCGAGGGCTCTCTGGCGCTCTCTCGCCGCAGCGCTGGAGAGCGCCGGACGGCCCTCGACCGCCCGTCCGGGGCCCCGGGCCCTCTGGCCGCCCGGCGCACGTGCCGTGACGCGCCGCGGGCGGGGTGCCACGCCGCGCCGGGGACGCGCCCCGGCCCCCGGGGGATGTGACGCGCCTCACGCGTGTCTCCCGGGGTCGGCGGCGCGCCGGTCCCATCCTCGGCGCCCCGGAACGAGGACGCGGAGGTCCCCATGCTCGCCAGCACCGCCCGGTCGACCTGCCCGACGACGACCCCCTCGTGGGTCCGCCACCCCGTGCCGACGCGGTGGCTGACCTTCGGGGACGACCTGGCCGCGGAGCTCGACCGGGCCACCGCCGGGCTGCGCCGTCCGGGGGACACGGTCGGGGTGAGCGAGAAGGTCGCCGTCCTGCTGACCGGTCGGGCCATCCCCAGCGAGCGGGTCGTCCCGGGCCGGCTGGCCCGGTTCCTCTCCCGGCACGTCCGGACCGTGGGCAGCAGCTGCGGGCTGTCCATCCCGGAGAAGATGCAGCTGGTCCTCCAGCGGCAGGGCCGCGTGCGGGTGCTCGCCGCGGCAGGCTGCTGCCTGCTGCTGCGGCCGCTGGGCCGGCACGGCTCCTTCTACCGGGTGGCGGGCGCCTTCGCCCGCGACCTCGACGGCATGCGGCCGCCCTACTTCGACCTGCTCCTGCCGCCCCTCGACCCGATGGCGGCCCGGTTGCTCGCCGAGCGGCTGGAGGGCCGGCTGGGCGTCGGGGTCGCGATCGTCGACGTCAACGACCGCGGCGGCTCGGTGCGAGCGGTCTCCGGCGGCGCGCTGCCGGCCGAGGAGCTCATGGCGGCGCTGCGGGACAACCCGATGGGGCAGGGCTCGGAGGGGCGGCCCTTCGTCGTCGTCCGGCGGTCACCGGCGGGTGACCAGCCCGCGGACGGCGCGTCCCAGCTCACCGAGCTCACGGCAGCGGAGGGCCCAGAGCACCAGCAGGTAGACCGCCACGCAGCTCGCCGCGGCCGCCGCCGTGCCGCCGAGTCCGCCCCAGTGCCGCGCCAGGAGCGCCGTCGGTACCGCGGCGCAGGCCGCCGCCGCGGCGACCTGGGCGCAGCAGCGGCCCAGGCCGGCCAGTGACAGCCCGCCGCCGGCGCTGCGCAGCCGCCACAGCGACAGCCCGGCGACGAGCAGCAGCGACACCGACGTCGACACCGCGAGCCCGACGACGCCGAACCGCAGCCCCAGGGTGAGGTCGCCGACCACGTTGACCACCATGCCCAGCACGCCCAGGGCCACCGGGGTCCGCGAGTCGCCGAGGGACAGGAACGCCCGGGTCGCCGGCTCGCGGAGGGCCAGCCCCACCAGCGCGGCGGCGTACCCGGTCACCGCCAGCGCGGTGAGCCGCACCGCCTCGGCGTCGAAGGCCCCGCGCTCGAACAGCAGGGCCACGACCGGCTCGGCGGCCGCGCACAGCAGCACCACGCACGGGGCGACCAGCACCAGCAGGACGCCGCTGCTCCGCCGCAGCAGGTCCTCGAGGTCGCGCGTCCGGCCGGGCCGGGCGGCCGCGGCGAGGGCGGGGTAGAGGGTGGTGGCCACCGTGGCCACGACGAGGGTGTCGGCCAGCCCCACCAGCCGCCACCCGTAGTTGAGCGCGGTGATCGCACCTTCCCCGACCGACGACCCGACCGCGCGGTCCACGAGCGTGTTCACCTGCGAGACGGCGCTGCCCACCAGCAGCGGCGGCACGAGCGCCAGCATCTCCCGGAAGCCGCGGTCGCGGACGTCCAGCGACGGGCGCAGCGACTGCCCGACGGCCAGCAGCGGCGGCAGCTGCACCAGCAGGCGCAGCCCGCTGCCCACCACGAACGCGACCGCCAGCGCCGTCACCCCGTAGGCCCGGCCGAACGCGACCGCGCCGACGATCAGCGCGAGGTTGAACGGGATCCCCTCCACCGCGGCCCAGCCGAACCGGCGGTGCCCCTGCGCCGCCCCGGCCAGCACGTTCGTCGCGGCGATCAGCGCGGTGGCCGCGACCACGATCCGGGTGAGCCGGACGGCCTCCTCGGTGGTCGCCGCGTCGAACCCGGGGGCGAGCGCCGCCACCAGCGGCCGGGCCAGCACCGCCATGACGACGGAGGCGCCCAGCATCACCAGCACGGTGACGGTCAGGGCGACGCGCACGCTGTGCTGCCCGCGTCCGGGGTCCCCGTCGGCGACCGAGCGCGCCACGGTGGGGACGACGGACTTCGCCACGGCGCCGGCCATGAGCGCCAGCACCAGGTTCATCAGGCCCTGGGCGACGAAGTAGGCGTCCAGCGACGAGCCGACCCCGAAGACCGCGGCGAGGACGACGTCCCGCAGGAACCCGAGGAGCTGGCTGCCGAACGTCAACCCGGCCACCAGCGCGGTCGAGCGGGCCAGACCTCCTCGGCTCACCCGGGGCATCCTGCCGCCCCACCGGGCCGACGGCGACGCCGGACCGGCCGGAGCGTGTCGGGCCGTGCCGGCCGAGTGGGGGACGCCGACCGGCCGATGGGCCGGGGACCTGTCGACAAATGCCGCGAAATGGTCGGTCAGCGCCATTCATGATCGCGCAGAAAATTGCTGGGAAAGGTGCCTGGATCGGCTCAAGTGCGAGAGCGGGACGGCCGACAACTCGGGGGACAGGCACCGTCTTCGGACGCCCGCCGCGGGAACTGCGGTGGCGCGCCCCCGCGCCGAGCGCGGCCTCCGGGCGACTGCCGGTACGGACAGACAGCGCAACCCCGTGGGTCGTCACGGGGAGACGGAGGACGCATGGACCCGATCCGGGTGATGGTCGTCGACGACTCGGTGGTCGTCCGCAAGATCGTGACCGACGTCCTCTCGGGGGACCCGGCGATCGAGGTGGTCGGGACCGCGGTCAACGGCCGCATCGCCGTGCAGAAGCTCGCCTCGCTCGAGCCGGACCTCGTGACCATGGACATCGAGATGCCGGAGATGAACGGCATCGAGGCGGTCCGTGCCATCCGGGCCACGCGCAGCCGCGTGCCGATCATCATGTTCAGCACGCTCACCGAGCGCGGCGCCGCGGCCACGCTCGACGCGCTGTCCTCCGGCGCGAACGACTACGTCACCAAGCCCGCCAACGTGGGCAGCGTCGCCGCGTCGATGGAGAGCGTGCGCGAGCAGCTCATCCCCAAGATCAAGGCGCTGACCGGCCGCCCGGTCACCCCCGGCCCGGCCCGCGCCGCCGCGCCCGCCCCGGTGCGCGTCGCCCCGCCGGCGCCCCGCCAGGGTGCGGTCAAGCACCCCGCCGTCCTCGTGATCGGCTCGTCCACCGGCGGTCCGGAGGCGCTGGCCCGGCTGCTGCCGGTGCTGCCCGCCTCACTGCCGGTGCCGGTGCTGCTCGTGCAACACATGCCCCCGGTGTTCACCCGCCAGTTCGCCCAGCGGCTGGACCGGCTCTGCGCGCTGCGCGTGGTCGAGGCCGTCGACGGCACCCCGCTGGCGCCCGGCACGGTGCACCTGGCCCCGGGTGACCACCACCTCACCATCCGCGGCACCGGCCGCGGCCTGGCCACCCGGCTCGACCAGGGCCCGCCCGAGAACTTCTGCCGGCCTGCCGTCGACCCGTTGTTCCGGTCCGCGGTCGACGCCTACGACGGCGCCGTCCTCGGTGTCGTGCTCACCGGCATGGGCTCGGACGGCCGGCTCGGCGCCGGTCGCGTCCGGGACGCCGGCGGCGCGGTCGTCGTCCAGGACCAGGCGACCTCCGTCGTGTGGGGCATGCCCGGAGCCGTCGCCTCGGCCGGCTTCGCCGACGAGGTCCTGCCGCTGGACCGGATCGCCGAGGCGATCACCCGGCGGCTCGCTCCTCCGCGCGCCACCGCCTCCGTCCCCGCGACCGCAGGAGGGCGGCGATGACCCTGACCGCCACCAGCTTCGACTGGGTCCGCCAGCTCGTGCACCGGGAGAGCGCGATCGTGCTCGCCCCGGGCAAGGAGTACCTGGTGGAGGCCCGGCTGCTGCCGATCGCCCGCCAGATGGGCCTGCCCGACGTCGGCCAGCTGGTCGACTCGGTCCGCACCCGGCCCAGCCCGGAGTCCACCCGCAGGATCGTCGAGGCGCTCACCACCAACGAGACCTCGTGGTTCCGCGACGGCGACCCGTTCACCGCGCTCACCTCCACGGTGATGCCCTCGCTGCTGGCCGCCCGCGGCCCGGCAGAGCGGCTGCAGATCTGGTCGGCGGCCTGCTCCAGCGGGCAGGAGCCGTACACGATCGCGATGCTTCTCGAGGACGCGCTGCCCAACGCCGCGACCCGGGTCGCCATCACCGCGACCGACATCTCGCGGGAGATGGTGCAGCGCACCCGGGCGGGCCGGTTCAGCCAGCTCGAGGTCAACCGCGGGCTGCCCGCGCCGATGCTGGTCCGCCACTTCACGCGGGCCGGCACCGAGTGGGAGGTCTCGCCGACCCTGCGCCGCATGGTGACCGCCAGCGAGTGCAACCTGGCCGCCCCGCTGCCGCGGATCGGCCCGTTCGACGTCGTGTACCTGCGCAACGTCCTCATCTACTTCGACCTGCCCACCAAGCAGGCGATCCTCCGCCGGGTGCGCGACCTCATGCGCCCCGACGGATGGCTCTTCCTCGGCGCCGCAGAGACCACCTTGGGCGTCGACGACTCCTGGGAGCGGGTCGTCATCGGCCGCAGCTCCGCCTACCGCCCGCTGAAGGGGGCCTGAACGTGCGTGCACTGGTGATCGACGACTCACGCGCCATGCGGCGCATCGTGAGCGGGACCCTCGAGGGGTTCGGCTACGAGACCCGGCAGGCCGGACACGGCCAGGAGGCACTCGACGTGCTGCACGAGGGCTGGGTGCCCGAGCTGTGCACGATCGACTGGAACATGCCGGTGATGGACGGCCTCCAGTTCGTCTCCGCCGTCCGGTCCAACCCCGCCTGGCGGGCGGTGACCCTGATGATGGTCACCTCCGAGGGCGAGCAGTCCCAGATCGTCCGTGCGCTGGCCGCCGGCGCGCACGAGTACGTGCTCAAGCCGTTCACCGCCGACGCCATCCGCGACAAGCTCGCGCTGCTCGGCCTGCTCCCCGAGGAGGTCGTGCTGTGACGGCGCCCGCCATCACCGAGCTGCTCGACGAGGCCACCGTCCAGGAGATCGCCGACCAGGCGTGGGCGGCCCTCGTCGGCGAGGACGAGGTCCTCGTGCCGCTGCCGGGGCAGCTGCCCGCCGACACGGTCAGCTCCTGGGTCGAGATCGTCGGCCCGTGGACCGGCACGGTCGTGCTCACCTGCGGGCGGGACACCGCCGAGCAGCTCGCCCGCGCCCTGCTGCGCGAGCACGCCCCCGACCAGCTCGAGGCCGAGGACGTCGACGACGCCCTCGGCGAGCTCGCCAACGTGGTGGGCGGCAACGTCAAGGCCGTCCTCCCCGGACCCTCCGTCCTCGGCCTGCCCGAGGTCGGCGTCGCGCCGCGCGTGCACTCGCCGGCCGACACCTGCCGCGTCGACGCCCAGTGGCGCGGCCAGCCGCTGACCATCTCCGTCCAGGGCGCCGTCCTGGACGCCGAGTCGAAGAACGAGGTGCCCCTGTGAAGATCCTGGTCGCCGACGACAGCCGCGTCATGCGGCAGATCGTCATCCGCACCCTGCGGCAGGCCGGTTACGACGACCACGACATCGTCGAGGCCGAGGACGGCCGCGACGCCTACGACAAGGTCCAGAGCGAGAGCCCGGACCTGGTCCTGTCCGACTGGAACATGCCGAACATGACCGGGCTGGAGTGCCTCCAGGCGCTGCGCTCGTCCGGCTCCGGCGTCCCGTTCGGCTTCGTCACCTCCGAGGGCTCGGCCGAGATGCGGGAGAAGGCCGCCGACGCCGGCGCGCTGTTCCTCATCGCCAAGCCCTTCACCGAGGAGACCTTCCGCGAGAACCTCGACGGGGTGATCGCGTGACGGCGCCGCTGACGGTCGTCCTGCCGGACACCAAGGCCGTCAAGGACATGCTGACCGGCCTGGTCGGCAAGCCGGTGGGGGTCACGCCCGGCCCGCCCGTGACCCCCACCGAGAAGAAGCCCGTGTCGGTGGCGGTGTACGTGTCGCCGTCGATGGACGTCAACGCCCTGTGCGTCATGGACCTGCCGCTGTCGGCCTGGACCGGCGGCGCGCTCGCGCTGCTGCCCCCCGGCGGCGTGCAGGACACCGTCGAGGAGGACGGCGAGCTGACGACCATGCTGACCGAGGCGCTGCACGAGGTCGTCAACGTCCTCTCCGCACTGTTCAACGTGCCCGGCGCGCCGCACAGCAAGCTGTACAAGCTGTACGCACCAGGCGAGGACCTGCCCGGTGACATCGCGGGCCGGCTGGCCGACTTCAACCGGCTCGACCTGGCGGTCGAGGTCCCCGGCTACGGCAAGGGCGGCCTCTCGCTCGTCATCCCCTCGGCAGGCTGAGCCCCGCAGGCTGCCCCGGGGCGGCGGGACCGACGTCCCGCCGCCCCGGGCGCATCCGGAGACGACGACGGCCCCGGGCACTGCCCGGGGCCGTCGTCGTTGCACGTGGAACAACCGCCCCCATCCCTCGCACGCTCGCGGCGGGACCCTGCAGGGGGGCGTTCAGCTCAGGGCGGGCTGGCGGTCCTCGATCGTGGTGGGCAGGCAGGCCCAGACGTGCTTGCAGCCGTCGTCGACGTACCAGCCGTGCGCGACCGACAGGCGCGCCACCAGGTAGAGGCCCAGCCCGCCCTGCGCGGGGTCGCGGTCGACGGCGGGAGCCGGCATCGTCTCCGGGTCCCGGTCGCTCACGTCGAGCAACCAGCCGCCGCTGCCGGCGATGACGGTCGCCACCACCGGGGACAACCCGTGCCGCAGCGCGTTCGAGGCGAGCTCGTCGAAGGCCAGGATCAGCCGCTCGGTCGCGTGTCCCTCGTCGTCCACCGGGAAGCCGACCCCGTCGAGCCGGGAGCGCAGACCAGCGCGCACCGACGGCAGCTCCGCCACCGACCGGAGATCCCAGCGCCACACCTCACCGCGGCCGTCCGGTAGCGGCCGCAACGGCCACGCCAGTCGACCCACTGTGCCACTCCCGTCCGTCGTCGGCTCCGACGTCTGAGAGGTGCCCAGGCGCTCGGGGCCTCAACCCTGCACGGCGGGCCGGGACTGCGGGATCTCGCCGCCCGGTCAGTCGGGTCGCACGCTGAGGGCCACGAGTGCGACGTCGTCCCCGGGCGTGCCGTCCACCATCCGCGTCAGCAGTTCGTCGCACAACCGGTCCAGCGGCAACCCGGCGAGCTCGGCGAGGTGCTCCCGCAGCCGGGTCACGCCCTCGTCCACGCCTGACTCCCGGCGCTCCACCAGCCCGTCGGTGTAGAGCAGGACCGTGGCCCCGGGCCGCAGCGGGACGACGACCTCCCGGCGGACCGTGTCGGGGTCCACCCCGAGCAGCAGGTCGCCGAGGGTGCCGCCGAGGACGGTGACCGTGCCGTCGGGTTCGATCACCAGTGGCGGCGGGTGTCCCGCGTTGGCGCACCGCAGCCGGGTCCCGCCGCGCTCGATCCGGGCGATGGCGGCCGTGGCCAGCGTGCCGGTGTGCATGGCCGTGATCGCGGCGTCCAGGCCCCGGAGCACCTCCGCCGGGCCGGCCCCGCTGTAGTGGGCGATGCCCCGCAGCAGGCCGCGCAGCTGGCCCATCTCCGCGGCGGCCGCGGTGTCGTGGCCCGCGACGTCGCCGATCACGACCACCGGCTCCCCGCCGGGCTGCAGGAAGGCGTCGTACCAGTCCCCGCCGACCTGCGCGGCCTCGGCGGCCGGCACGTACCGCACGACGACGCGGACACCGGGGATCACCGGTGGGTCGGTGAGCAGGCTGCGCTGCAGCGCCTCGGCCAGCTGCGCCTGCCGGCTCTGGCGGTGCACCCGGTCCACTGCCTCGCCGGCCCGGGAGGCCACCTCCCGGGCGGCGGCGAGGTCGTCGGCGTCCAGCCTGCGGCCCGGGTCCTGGTACAGAGTCAGGACACCGACGGTGCGCTCCTCGGCGTGCAGGGGCAGCACGACGGCCGACGCCGACCCGAGGGCGCGCAGCAGGTCGCGGGCCGGTCCCGGGGCCATGAGGGCGAGGACGGCGTCGACCGACTCCCACGCGGAGGTGCCGGTGCGCAGGGCCTCGGCCACCGGCGAGGCCTCGGGCATGGTGTCCATCCGGACCTGCGCGTACCGGGCCATCAGCTCGCGGCGGGCCGGGTCGGCGTGCCAGGAGCCGACGTCGCGGGCCCGTCCCTCGCGGTCGACGACGGTGACGATGCAGGCGTCGGCCAGCTCGGGCACCACCAGCCTCGCGAGGCTGCCGAGCGCCGACTCGCCGTCCAGGGCCCCGGAGAGCTCGGCGGTCACCGCGGCGAGCAGCGCCATGCGCGCGCCCGCCCGCTCGGCGGCCCGCTGCGCGCGCTCCGCCGCCTCCTGGGCCGCCCGCCGGGCGCTGATGTCGACGACGGCGACGGCCACGCCCGCCGGCACCGGCCAGGCGTGCAGGGCGATCCAGCCCGGCCCGGAGCCGCGCGCCGGGAGCTCGGTCGCAACGGGGCCGCCGGTGGCGGCGGCCTCCGCGCAGGCGGCGGTGACCGTCGCGGCGACGTCCGGGGACAGCAGGTCGGCCACCCGCTGCCCGGTCATCTCCGCGGCGCTCCTGCCCAGGAGGCGCTCGGCGGCGCGGTTGGCGTACTCCACCCGCCCGGACGGGGAGAGGCGCCACAGCGCGGCCGGCATGGCGTCGAGGACCCGGGACGCGCCGTCCTCAGCGGCGGGCGGCGACGCCGGCGCGGCGACCACCCGGGGCTCCCGCGGTCCCGTTCGGCACTGCTCCACGGGCCACCCCCCACCGCGACGAGCGCCTGCGTGCCCCGTCCGGGGCGCCCCCCGCCCGCAGGCCGTGGAGGGGTGCTCGGATCGTGGCAGTGGCGGAGGGCGCTGCCAAGGATCCCCGCGACGGCGGCGTACCCCGTTCGGGCGCGGCCGCGCCCGGCGTGCGGGCGGGGGATCGGCGATGAGGCAGAGTGATCACCATGACCCGGGAGACCGCGCCTCCGACGCCCTCGGACCTGCTCGCGCAGGCCGTGGAGGGCATGGACCGGCCGCTGTTCGTCCTGGGTGCCGACTGGCGGTTCCGCTACGTCAACCCCGCGGGCGCGCGGGTGCTGGACCGGACCGTCGCGGAGCTGGTCGGCCGGGAGATCTGGGCGGAGTTCCCCGAGGCCGTGGGCGGGCCGTTCGAGGAGCTGTACCGGCGCGTCCGGGAGACGGGGGAGTCCGGGACGACCGAGGCGTGGTTCGGTCCGCTGGGCACGTGGTTCCGCGCCGACGCCTTCCTCACCGACGCCGGGCTGGTCGTCTCCTACGACGACGTCACCGAGCGGCGGCGCACCGAGGAGGAGCGGGCGGACGCCGTCGCCGCGCGGGAGGAGTCGGTGCGCTCCGCGGCCGCTGCCGCCGCGGAGGCCGAGCAGGCCGGCCGGCACCTGATGCTGCTGGGCGACATCAACCTGGCGATGACCTCCACCGTCGACGTCGACGAGGCGGTCGACCGCTTCGCGCACCTGGTCGTCCCCCTGCTGGCCGACTGGTGCCTGGTCAGCGTCGTCGACCCCGACGGCACCCGCCGTGACGTCGGTCGGGCCCACAGCGACCCGGGGATGGCCGACGCGATGCACCGGTACGCCGACGCCCGGGTCGTGAGCAACGCCCCCACCGCTCCGGTGCCCGCGTCGCTGCGCAGCGGTCGCCCGGTGGTCATCGCGGCCCTCACCGACGCGGACGTGGACGCGATGGTCAGCACCGAGGCCGCGCGGGAGGCCCTCGCCCCGCTGCGGCCCTCGGCGGTGGCCACGTTCCCCCTGATCGCCCGGGGGGAGACCTTCGGCGCCTTCACCCTGGTCAACGGCGCCCAGCGCGGGCCGCACACCGAGGCCGAGCTGCGGACGGCGGAGATCGCCTCGCGGCGGGCCGCGCTCGCCCTCGACAACGCGCGGCTGGCCGTGGCCAACCAGCAGGTGGCCGAGCGGCTGCAGCTGAGCCTGCTCTCCCCGCCGGTGCAGCCCGACCACCTGGAGCTCGCGGTGGGCTACCGCGCCGCGACCCGCGGGGTCTCCATCGGCGGGGACTGGTACGACGCCTTCCTCCAGCCCGACGGGGACACCGTGGTCGTCATCGGCGACGTGATGGGGCACGACATCGAGGCCGCCGCCGCGATGGGGCAGGTGAAGACCCTGGTGCGGGCGATCGCGTTCGACCGGCTGGAGGAGCCGGCCGGGGTGCTGCGCCGGGTCGACCACGCCCTCGTCGGGCTGGCCGTGCCCACCATGGCCACCGCCCTCGTCTGCCGCGTCGAGCAGACCCCGGCCGAGCACGCGCTCGGGCTGCGCCGCGTGCGCTGGTCCACGGCCGGCCACCCCGAGCCGATGCTGCTGTCCCCCGACGGGACGGTCGTCGACCTCTCGGCTCCGGTCGGGCCGCCGCTGGGCATCGGCTGGCGCGGGCCGCGCGCCGACGGCACGGCCACCCTCCCGGAGGGCGCCACCCTCCTGCTGTTCACCGACGGGCTCTTCGAGCGCCGTGGCGTGCCGCTCGACGAGAGCCGCGACCAGCTGCGCAGGCTGCTCGCCGGTTCGGCGGAGGAGCCGCTCGACGCCCTCTGCGACCGGCTGCTCGCCGGGATGCTCGGTTCCGGCGCCGAGGACGACGTCGCGCTGCTCGCCGTCCGCGCCCACCCGGTCACGTGGGAGCGGCCGCCCGCGTCCGGGCCCGAGCTGGTGCAGCCGGTGTCGGCCCGGCCCGCCTGACCTCAGCTGCGCGCCGCGGCCTCCCGGACGGCGGCCGCGATCGCCGCCACCCCCTCGGGCGACCAGACGATGGAGTAGTGGTTGGTGCCGGGCACCTCGCGGGCGGTGATCCCCGACGGTCCCAGCCCGAGCCCGGCCAGCCGCGTCTCGTCGTAGAGGCCGGGGGTCTGGTCCAGCAGGCCGCGCGAGGCCCACAGGAGGGTGGCCGGCACCGGCAGGTCGGCGGTGGCCTCGAGCACCCGCTCGTTGAGCAGCACGTCCCCGCCGTCCACGCGGATCGCGTCCGGGACGCACGCGCTGCGCAGGGCCGGCGGCTCGCCCTGCAGGTCGCGGGTCAGGTAGGCGGTCACCGCCGGGTCGTCGACCCAGGGGCCGACCGCGGGGTGCTGCGCCCAGAACGCCCGCACCGCCGCCAGATCCGGGAAGGTCATCGTCAGCCGGTCCAGCGAGGGGCCGAGGACCGCGGCCAGCATCGCGTCGACGTCGGCACCCGGAGGCTGGGGGAGGGCCAGCCCGCCGTCGACCAGGACCAGGCCGTGCACCCGGTCCCGTGCCTGACCTGCCGTCGCCAGCGCCGCGACGAAGGCGCCCATCGAGTGCCCGACCAGGACGGTGACCTCCGCACCAGCCTCGGCGTCGGCCCCGAAGGCGTCGAGCAGCGCGGTCAGGTCGGCCGCGTGCGCGTCCAGGCCGTAGGGACCGGGCAGCCCGGCGGACCCGGCCCGGCCGCGCAGGTCCGGCGCCACGACCTCGAACTCGCCGGCCAGGGCCTCGGCGACCCGTGCCCACGCCATCGCGTTGGCGGTGATGCCGTGGACGAGCACGGCGAGGGGCGCGCCGGGGGCGTCGGCCGGCCAGTGCAGGACGGCGAGGTCCCCTCCGGCGACGGGGACGGCGATCTGCTGCGGTTGGTCCACGAGCCCACCCTGCCGGGGACCGGCCGTGCCCGCACCGTCAGGCGGACGCACCGGCGCCGGGCACCTGGGGGACCGACCCCCTCCCCGTGGGTGCTCGTGCTCTGCCTGCTCCGGGCATGCAGAGCACGAGCACTCGGGAGAGGGAGGTCACCGGTCGTCCGCGGCTCCGCTCGCTGCCGGCCGCGGTGCTCCCGCGGCCGTCGTCCCCGGCCGTCCGGGGGACGACCCCGTCCCCGTGGGCGCTCGTGCTCTGCCTGCTCCGGGCATGCAGAGCACGAGCACTCGGGGGAGGGAGGTCGACGTACGTCCGCAGCCCGCTCCCGCCCGCCGGCACGGTCACGCGACCTCGATGGCGAACGCCACGAGGAACCCCAGCGTGGTGATGACGCCGGTCCAGGTCCGCGTCCGCTCGAACGCCTCCGGGATCATCGTGTCGGCGATCATGGTGAGGATCGCGCCGGCCGCGACGGCGGTGATGACCGCGATCGCCTCCGGCGGTGCCCCGCCGAGGGCGGCGTGACCGACCAGCGCGGCCAGGCCGCTCGCCACGGCGATCCCGCCCCACACCCCGAACACGTACCCGGCGGACCGGCCGTTGGCCTTCATCCCTGCGGCGGACGAGAGCCCCTCGGGCACGTTGGAGATGAAGACCGCGGCCAGCACCGAGGCGCTCACCGACCCGCCACCGAGCAGCCCGAGCCCCAGGACCACCGACTCCGGGACGCCGTCGAGCAGCGCGCCGATCGCGATCGCGGCCCCGCTGCCGGACTGCTGGTCCTCCGAGGGCTGCTGGGACCCCGACCGCTTGCGGTGCCGCGCCCCGCGCCGTGCCAGTGCCTCGTTGGCCGCGAGATAGGCCAGCGCACCGCCGACGAACCCGATCGAGGTGGGCAGCAGCCCGCCGGTGTCGGCCGCCTCGGCCATGAGGTCGAAGGCGACCGCCGAGATCAGGACCCCGGACCCGAAGGCCATCACCGAGGCGATGACGGTCTGCGGCACCCGCACGAACCAGGCGACCAGCGCGCCGAGCACCAGCGCCCCGCCGCCCAGCAGGCCCCACAGCCCGGCCTCCAGCCACGTCGGCACGGCGTCCCCGTTCCTCGTCCCCGGCCTCCCTGCCCCAGGGAGGCCGGGGTCCGCCCTGCCCACGCAGCCGCTCGGTCAACCACCCCGGACAGCTGGCCGACGCCGGGCGCCCGTCGGGGTGCGCGCGGCCGGCGTCGGCCACCCGCTCAGGAGGAGGGCGCCACCGGACGGTCCGACCCGTGCAGCCCGGCGGTCACCCGGTCGGGATAGGTGGCGGTGAACCGCACCATCGCCCAGATCACGCCGATCGGCACGACCCAGTCGAGCAGGAGTTCGGCGAGGTGGCTGCTGGAGGTGTCCGTCGCGTCGACGCCCAGCGCGGTGGCCAGGGCGGACGCGGCTCCCATCAGCATGATGGCCACCGCCCAGGCGGCGCTGAGGACCCGGTTGATGCGGGTGAACGTCGGGGAGTCCCAGTACTCGCGCGGCGTGGTCTGGCGGGCGTACTCCGCGGTGAACGGCAGCACCGGCACGGTCAGCAGCAGGTACAGCCCCAGGGCCACGCCGACCAGCGGCCTGCCCCACTCGTACAGCCACCGGTCGACGCCGGGCCCGCCGGCGAACCCGGCGACGGCGACGACCGCGAACAGGCCGAGCGAGCCGAGGCCGAGGATGCGGGGTCCGTGGTGGCGGCTGTCCCGGACCACCAGGACCGCCGCCACCACCACCGCGACCAGCGCACCCCAGGCGACGCCGTCGGCGGCGATCCGCTGCGCGACGAAGGAGAAGGCGATCCACGGCAGGAAGCCGACGACGAGGCTCAGGGGGGTGAGCCCGGGCGGCGTGGACCGCCCCGGGTGTGCCGGTGCCGGTGCTGGAGTCGCTGTCATCAGGTGCCCCGATCGGGACGAGGGGATGGTCGTGGGTGGTGGGACCGCGGTGGGCGAGCCCGTGCGGCGCCGGCCCGGCCGAGTGGTCGGGACGGTGTGGCGGCGGTCCCGCGCCGGTCCATGCTGGTCCGCCCGGTCACGACTCGACCAGGGCACTTCGACCGGTCCCTGCAGTGCGTGGGCGGCCTACCGTGGCCCGGCGGGGACCGCCGGCGAGGAGGCGTCATGACCGGGACCGAGGCTCTCCGACCCGACACCGTCGCGGTACCCGGCGGGCTGCGACTGCAGGTCGTGGAGCAGGGGGACCCCGCCGGGACGCCGGTCGTCCTCGTCCACGGCTGGCCGGACTCCTGGTTCTCGTGGAGCCACGTCCTCCCGCACCTGGACCGGCGGCTGCGCGCCGTCGCCTACACCCAGCGCGGGTTCGGCGAGTCCGACCACCCGCGGGCCGGCTACACCATCGACCGGTTCGCCGACGACCTGGTGGCCCTGTGCGACGCGCTCGGCCTGGCGCGGACGCACCTGGTGGGGCACTCCTACGGCAGCTTCGTCGTCCGCCGGATGGCCGAGCAGCACGCGGATCGCGTCGACCGGGTGGTGCTGATCGGCTCGGGCGACCGGCTGGGCGACCGGCTCGCCGAGGAGGTGCGCACGGCGATCGCCGACCTGCCCGACGAGGTACCCGAGGACTTCGCCCGGGAGTTCGCCGCGAGCACCGTCCACCGGCCGGTGCCGCCGGAGTTCTTCGACGCGCTGGTCGCCGAGAGCCGCAAGGCTCCGGGGTGGGTGTACCGGGACTCCTGGGAGGCGCTCGTCGCAGCCGACGACCGGGACCGGCTCCGGGACGTGGCCGCGCCCACCCTGGTGCTGTGGGGCGACTCCGACGCCCTCTTCGACCGGGGCCAGCAGGACCGGCTCGTGGCGGCGCTCCCGCGGGCCGAGCTGCACGTCCTCGAGGACACCGGGCACTGCCCGAACTGGGAGCGGCCGGAGGACGTCGCCGCCGAGCTGGACGCCTTCCTCCTCAGTCGGGGTGGCTGAGCAGGTAGCGCCCGAAGTGGGGGACGGTGAAGGCGATCTGCCCGCGCTCGGCGGAGTAGACCAGCCCCTTCTTGATCAGCGAGTCGCGCGCGGGGGACAGGGACGCGGGCTTGCGGCCCAGCGACACCGCCACCTCCGAGGTCGCCACCGCGGACCCGTTCGGCCCGCCCAGCTCGGCCATCGCGTGCATGTACTCGCGCTCGGCCGGTGTGGCCCGGTCGTAGCGGGAGCCGAAGAACCCGACCGCGAGCTCGGCCTCGGCGACGGGGGCGGCCATGGCGACGTCCGCCGCGGTGATCGGGGAGGCCGCGGCGACGTCCCAGGTGACCTTGCCGTAGGCCTGCACGAAGTAGGGGTAGCCGTCGGCGGCCGCGTAGAGCGCGTCGAGGGCCTCCGGCTCGAAGGTGACCTCCTCCCGCTCGGCCGGGGCGAGCAGCGCCCGGTCGGCGGCGGCCCGGTCGAGCCGGTCGATGCGCAGGTAGCGGAACAGCCGCTCGGAGTAGCTCTTGGACGCGCTCAGCACGGCGGGCAGGTGGGGGAGGCCGGCGCCGACGACGATCAGCGGCGCGCCCTGCTGGGAGAGCTCGTGGCAGGCGGCGCAGATCGCCGAGACGTCGGGGGCCTGGACGTCCTGCATCTCGTCGATGAACAGCGCGACGCCCTTGCCGACGTCGGCGGCCAGGCCTGCGGCGTCGCTGAGCAGCTCGACCAGGTCGATCTCCATGTCCCCGGAGTCGGCCCGCCCGGAGGCCGCGGGGACGTCGATGCCCGGCTGCCACCGGTCGCGCACCTTGGCCGGCGGCGACGACTCCGCCGACTGCCGCAGGGCGAAGGCCTTGAGCACCCCCAGGACGGCGTCCATCGAGTCCTGGTCGGGGTGGCGGAGCTCGCGCAGCGCCATGTGCAGCGCCGAGGAGACCGGCCGGCGCAGCGACTGGTCCGGGCGCGCCTCGATCTTGCCGGTGCCCCACCCGCGGCTGATCGCCGCCGAGCGCAGCTGGTTGAGCAGCACGGTCTTGCCGACCCCGCGCAGACCGGTGAGGACGAGGGAGCGCTCGGGGCGGCCGTGCCCGATCCGCTCGAGGACGACGTCGAAGGCCGACAGCTCGGTGTCGCGGCCGGCCAGCTCCGGCGGGCGCTGGCCGGCGCCGGGCGCGTACGGGTTCCGCACGGGGTCCATGTCGAGCACCGTATGGGCTCGTCTAGTCCCCGCCGTAGAGATCGGTAGAACCGGCTAGGGCGTGTCGCCCTCCGGGTCCTCGGCCGCCAGGGCGCCGATCCGCTCCGCCCGGCGCTCGGCCCGCTCGGCGGCGCGCAGGTGTGCCGTGCGGTCGCCGGCCTCCTCGGTGTCGAGCTCGGCGAGCCGCCGGTGCACGGCGGCGATCTCCAGGAGCTTGGAGGCGGCGTTGTAGATCGCGCTCTCGACCGCCTGGCGCTGGGCGTCCAGGAGCGTCTGCGCGGTCCAGCTGTGCCCGACGTGGCAGGTGTAGCTGGCCGTGTTGTCCGGGACCGTCTCGAACATCCCGCCCTGGCACTCGGGGCAGCCCACGGCCGCGGGCGTGCCCAGGTCGGTGACCGCGGTCGGTCCGCCCTCCATGGACCTGCTCCTCTGCTCGTCGGTGGTTTTCGTCGGTGCGGGGACGGGCAGGGGCCGGCAGACCAGCTCCTGCACGGCGGCCCCGAGTCGAGCGGCGGGGAGGGCCCGCGCGCGGCGGACGCCGGCCAGCGCGGCCCGCGGCATCGCCGACACCCGGGCCTCGGCCGGGTCCTGGACCAGGACCGCGCCCTCCTGCGCCGCCACGGCCGCGGCCCCGACCGCGCCGTCGTCCAGGGCGCCGGAGAGGACCACGGCGACGACCCCCGGCCCGTAGGACTGCGCGGCGCTGCGGAACAGCGGGTCGATCGCCGGCCGCTGGCGGTTCTGCCGCGGGCCGCGGGACAGCCGCACCCGGGAGTCGCGCACCAGCAGGTGGTGGTCGGGCCGCGCGACCAGGATCGTGCCCGGGGTCAACCGCTCGCCCTCCTCCGCCTGGCGGGCGGGCAGGCGGCCGCTGCGGGCCAGCAGCCGGGACAGGTGGCTGTCGGCCGTCGACGGCAGGTGCAGCACCACCAGGACGGCGGCGGGCAGGTCCTCGGGCAGCGCGGCGACCAGCTCCTGCAGCGGGGGGAGGCCACCCGCGCTCGCCCCGACCACCACCAGTCGGTCCATGTCGTCCGCCTCTCCGGTCCTCCGCGGGAGGGGTGTGCCCCGGAGGGACCCGGTCGATGCCCGGGACGTGTCGACCCCCGTCTGCCCGTGTCTAGCCGCCAGGCTAGAGGTCGGTAGAGGGCCCGACACGGGTCGGATCGTGATCACCCGCGGCTAGCGTGGACGGCGTGCTGAGGTTCCTGGTCAAGGTCGTCCTCATGGCCGGCGTCTTCTACGGCGTCGCCTACCTGCTCCAGGGCATCGAGGTGATCCCCAACCCGAACGGCCCGCTCGGTGAGCCCGGGACCTACCTCTGGATCGCGCTCATCTTCGCCGTGGTGAACGCGGTCGTCGGGCCGATCCTGCGGCTGCTGTCGTTCCCGTTCGTCCTGCTCACCCTCGGTCTGTTCCTGCTCGTGGTGAACGCGGCCCTGCTCGGCATCACCGCGGCGCTCACCGACCGCCTCCAGGTCGACGGCTTCGGCAGCGCGGTCGTCGGGGGGCTGCTGCTGGCCATCGGTGGCTGGGTCGCCGACCAGCTGACCGCCAAGCGCTGACCCCGGCCGCGTCGCTGTGACGGAGTGCACCGTGCCGGGATAGCGTCAGCTGCCATGGCCAGCACCACCGGCACCGTCCCGGCGACCCCGGGAGCGGGCCCCGAGGCCGGCGCGTCACCCGCAGCCGTCGCCAGCGAGCTGGCCGCCCTCGAGGCGGCCCGTCAGGAGAAGTCCCGGCTCCTCGAGCGCGCGGCCCAGGCCGCGCTCGAGTCCGGCGCGGGGTTGCCGTCCGGCTGCGGGTCGACCGACGTCCCGGCCCTCCTCCAGCGCTACTACTGGAGCGAGCCGGCCGCCGAGGTGGTCGAGCACCACCCGGCCGACCTCGCCGCCCTGGCGCTCGTGCACCTCCGGCTCGCGGAGGTCCGCCCGCAGGGCGCGGCGACCGTCGACGTCCAGCGGCTGCCCGACCGCCCCGGGGCCCGGCCCCGCTCGGTGGTCCTCGTCGTCACCGACGACATGCCCTACCTGGTCGACTCGGTCACCGCCGAGGTGGTCCGCCAGGGCTTCCGCCTCGAGCACGTCGTCCACCCGGTCGTGGTGGTCCGCCGCGACCTCGCCGGCCGGATCCGCGCCTTCTGCGACAGCGGGGACCCCGCCACCTGCGGGCCCGACGCGCTGGCCGAGTCGTGGATGGCCGTCGTCCTCGACGGGCCGCTGGACGAGGAGGCCACCGGCGACCTGGTCTCGGGACTGCGGACGGTGCTCGCCGACGTCCGCGCCGTCGACGAGGACGCCACCCGCATGCGCGCCCGCGCGCTGGAGCTGGCCGAGCGCCTCGACCGGGAACAGCCGGCGCAGGACGACGACCCCTCGGCCGACCCGGCCGAGGCGGCGGCCCTGCTGCGCTGGCTGACCGACGGCAACTTCGTCTTCCTCGGTGCCCGCGACGTCGACCTGGTGCAGGTGGGCGGGCGGACGACGGTCCGCGCGGTGCCGGGCAGCGGGCTGGGCGTGCTGCGCAGCGACGTCGAGACCGCGCCGGTCCCCGAGGGGACCCCGAGCCCGGCCCTGCTGACCGTCACCAAGGCCGACGCCCGCTCGACGGTCCACCGCCGCGCCTGGCTGGACCTGGTCACCGTGACCCTCCCGGCCGAGGACGGCGGCCCCGTGCGGCAGCGCCGGCTGGTCGGGCTGTTCCCCACCGCGGCGGCGGCGCACAGCGTCCGCGAGGTGCCGCTGGCGCGCCGGCGGGTGGCCGAGGTGCTGGCCCGCTCCGGGGCGCCGACCGACAGCCACACCGGCAAGGAGCTGCTCGACGTCCTGGAGACCTACCCCCGCGACGAGCTGTTCCAGGTCGGCGCCGACGAGCTGCTGCCGGTGGCGCTGGCCGTGCTGCGCCTTCAGGAGCGCCGGCAGACCCGGCTGTTCCTCCGCCGGGACCCGTGGAACCGGTTCTGGTCGGCGATCGTCTTCCTGCCCCGCGACCGGTACACGACCGAGGTGCGCCTGGCCGTCCAGCAGCTGCTGCTGGAGCGGCTGGGCGGCACGAGCATCGAGTACAGCGCCCGGGTCACCGAGTCGGTGCTGGCCCGGCTGCACTTCGTCGTCCGCCCCCCGGTGGCCCGCAGCGGGAAGCCGGCGCTGCCCGACGTCGACGTGGCGGCACTGCAGGCCGCGCTGGCCGCCGTCGTCCGCAGCTGGACCGACGACCTCGCCGACGCGCTGGCGGCCCGGTACGGCGCCGACGCCGAGCGGCGGCTGGCCCGGGTCGCCGACGCCTTCCCGGCGTCCTACCAGGAGGACTTCCCCGCGTCGGTCGCCGTCGAGGACCTCGAGCGGCTCGACGCCCTGGCTGAGGGCGAGATCGGCCTGGTGCTCCGCCGCCCGGCCGGCGCCTCGGCGACCGAGCCGCGGCTGGCCGTCTACCGCGTGGGGGAGCGGCTGCTGCTCTCCGACGTGCTGCCGATGCTCCAGCACATGGGCGTCGACGTCATCGACGAGCGGCCCTACGAGGTCGACCGGATCGGCGCGCCGCTGGCCTGGATCTACGACTTCGGGCTCACCGCCCCGGTCGGGGAGCTGCCCTTCCCCGGCTCGCTGCCGGAGCGGTTCACCGACGCGCTCTCGGCGGTGTGGCGGGGCGAGGCCGAGGACGACGGCCTGGGCGCCCTGGTGCTGCTGGCCGGGCTCAACTGGCGGCAGGTCTCCGTCGTCCGTGCCTACGTGCAGTGGCTGCGCCAGGCCGGGCTGCCCTTCGGCCAGCGGTACGTGGAGACCACCCTGGCCGGGCACCCGGACGTCGTCGCGCGGCTGGTCGCGCTGTTCGAGACCCGGTTCTCCCCGGGCCGGGACGCGGGGCGGGACCGCCGCCAGGAGCAGCTCGTCGAGTCGCTCCAGGCGGCCATCGGGCAGGTGGAGTCCCTCGACGCCGACCGGGTGCTCACCGCGCTGCTCGCTGCCGTGACCGCGACCGTCCGGACGACCTACTACGCGGGATCCGGGCCGCTGGCCCTCAAGCTGCGCCCCGCCTCGGTGCCCGACCTGCCCGAGCCGCGGCCGGACCGCGAGGTGTGGGTAAGCTCGCCCCGGGTGGCCGGCGTGCACCTGCGCTTCGGCGCGGTCGCCCGCGGCGGGCTGCGCTGGTCGGACCGGCACGAGGACCTCCGGACCGAGGTCCTGGGGCTGGTCAAGGCGCAGATGGTCAAGAACACCGTCATCGTGCCCACCGGCGCCAAGGGCGGGTTCGTCGTCCGCCGGCCCCCGCCCGAGAGCGCCGGCCGGGACGCGTGGCTCGCCGAGGGGCAGGCCTGCTACCGGCTGTTCATCGGCGCGCTGCTGTCCCTCACCGACGACCTGGTCGACGGCAGGGTGGTGCCGCCGGAGCGGGTGGTCCGGCACGACGGCGACGACACCTACCTCGTGGTCGCGGCCGACAAGGGGACGGCGACCTTCTCCGACCTGGCCAACGCCGTGGCGCTGGAGCGCGGCTTCTGGCTGGGCGACGCCTTCGCCTCCGGCGGCTCGGTGGGCTACGACCACAAGGCCATGGGCATCACCGCCCGCGGCGCCTGGGAGTCGGTCACCCGCCACTTCCGTGAACTCGCCCTCGACGTGCAGCGCCAGGACTTCACGGTCGTGGGCATCGGCGACATGTCCGGGGACGTCTTCGGCAACGGGATGCTGCTGTCGGAGCACATCCGGCTGGTGGCCGCCTTCGACCACCGGCACGTCTTCGTCGACCCGACGCCGGACGCCGCCAGCTCCTTCGCCGAGCGGCGCCGGCTGTTCGACCTGCCGCGCTCGTCGTGGGCCGACTACGACCCCGCGCTGATCAGCCCCGGCGGCGGGGTCTGGCCACGGACGGCGAAGGCGATCCCGGTCAGCGAGCCGATGCGGGCCGCGCTGGGGCTGCCCGCCACGGTGGACACCCTCTCGCCGGTCGAGCTCATCCGCGCCGTCCTGACCGCCCCGGTGGACCTGCTGTTTAACGGCGGGATCGGCACCTACGTCAAGGCGTCCACCGAGAGCGCCCTCGACGTCGGGGACAAGGCCAACGACGCGGTCCGCGTCGACGGCCGCGACCTGCGGGTGCGGGTGGTGGGGGAGGGCGGCAACCTCGGCCTCACCCAGCGGGGCCGGGTCGAGTACGCGCTGGCCGGCGGCCGGGTCAACACCGACGCCATCGACAACTCCGCCGGCGTGGACACCTCCGACCACGAGGTCAACATCAAGATCGCCCTGGACCGGGTGGTCGAGGCCGGGGAGCTGGACGCCGGGGGCCGGGCCGCGCTGCTGGGCGACATGACCGAGGAGGTCGCCGCCGACGTCCTCACCGACAACCACGCGCAGAACGCGGCGCTGGCCGTCGAGGTCACCTCCGCGCGCAGCCTGCTCGACGCCCACCAGCGGTTCATGCGCGCCCTGGAGCGCTCCGGCCGGCTGGTGCGCAGCGTCGAGGCGCTGCCCGACGACCGTGCGCTGACCGAGCGCCGCCGCGACGGACAGGCGCTGACCGGCCCCGAGCTGTCGGTGCTGCTGGCCTACGCCAAGCTCGAGACCGGGGACGCCGTCCTGGCCTCCGACCTGCCCGACGACCCCGCGCTGGAGGACCTGCTCGTCGGGTACTTCCCGGCCGAGCTGCGCCGGCGCTATCCCGAGGCGGTCACCGCGCACCCGCTGCGCCGGGAGATCGTCGGCACCGTGCTCACCAACCGCGCGGTCAACGTGGCCGGGGTGACCGGCCTGTTCCGCCTGGGCGAGGAGACCGGCGTCTCCCTGGCCGGTGTGGTGCGGGCGCACGCGGTCGCCCGCGCGGTCTTCGGCGTGGACCGGCTCTGGGACGCCGTCCGCCCGCTGGACAACCGGGTGCCGGCGGCCACCCAGGTGGAGCTGCGCACCGAGGCGACGCGGCTGGCCGAGCGGGCGACCCGCTGGCTGCTGGCCCTGCCCGCGCTGACCGGGCAGGACGCCGCCCCGATCGGGGAGGTGACGGAGCGGTTCGCCGCGCCCGTGGCCGCCGTGCGGGCGGGGCTGCCGTCGTGGCTGCTCGGGAAGGAGGCGGCGGGGTACGCCGAGCGGGCGGCGCGGCTGCAGGAGCGCGGTGTGCCCGAGGAGCTCGCCGCCGAGGTGGCCGCGGCTCCGCTGCTGCCCGCCGCGCTCGACCTCGCCGTGGTCGCCGAGCGCACCCGCGCCCCGATCGACCTCGCCGGCCGGGTGCAGCAGGCCCTCGGCGAGCGGCTGAGCCTCGTGCCGCTGCGCGAGCACGTGATCGCCCTCCCGCGGGACCGCCGCTGGCCGTCGATGGCGCGGGCGGCGCTGCGCGACGACCTGGCCGCGGAGCAGGCGGCGCTCACCGCGGAGGTCCTCGGTGGACGGCGGGCCGACACCGAGCCCGCCGACACGCTGGTGGCCCGCTGGGTGGAGGGCTGGGACGGCACGCAGCAGCGCGCGGCCGCCCACCTGGTCGACATCGCCGCGGGGGACCGGCACGAGCTGGCCGAGCTGCTGGTCGCGGTCCGGACACTGCGGGGCCTGCGCCGCCGCACGTGACCTGCGGCCGGGACCCGGTCCCCTGATCCTCGCGTGTCCTCCCTCGCCGTGGGCGGTGGGGGCGGACGCGCTCGGGCGAGCTGCGCCTCCCCGCGCTTCGCCCGATGGCGTCGACCCGCCCACCGGGCACCCGTCGAGGGTCGTCTGCGTCTCTCTAGGACAGGTCCTAGACGGCGTCAGACTCGGCGAGAGGGGCGTCCGCTCGTCGACCGCCTAGTCGGGTTCGGACGACGGCGTCGGCTCGCGGTCACCGCGCAGGGAGAGCACCAGCGCCAGCGCCACTCCACAGAACAGCGCGATGTCGGCGACGTTGCCGACGAACAGGCCCACGTAGTCGATGAAGTCCACGACGTGCCCGCGGCCGAAGCCCGGCGCGCGCAGCAAGCGGTCCCCGAAGTGCGTCGTCGCGCCGCCGAGCAGCAGACCCAGCGCGACCGCCCACGCCGTCGAGGAGACCCGGCGCGCGTACCAGGCCAGCGCGACCACGGCGACGCCCGACACCACGGTGAACACCCAGGTGGCGCCGCTGCCGATCGAGAAGGCGGCCCCGGGGTTGTACAGCAGCCGCAGCCCCAGCAGGTCCCCCGCCAGGTCGATCCGCCGGCCGTCGCCGAGCGCCGCCTCCGCCCACGCCTTGGTGACCTGGTCCACGACCAGGACGACGGCGGCGACACCGAACACCCACCCGTAGCGGCGACGCGGCTCCCCGGTCACAGGGGCGGAAGGCGGTCGCCGAACCGGGTGGCCTGCTCGAACGCGTGCCCCACCTCGAGCACCCGGCGGTCGGCCCGCGGCGCGGCGACCACCTGCAGCCCCACCGGCAGCCCGTCGTCGGTGAACCCGCCCGGGACCGACAGCGCCGGGCAGCCGGTCGGTGTGATCAGCGTGCAGGCGCGCATCCACTCCAGGTAGTTCTCCAGCGGCACCCCGCCGATCTCGGTCGGGTACTCCTGCTCGACCGGGAAGGGCAGCACCTGCGTCGTCGGCGCCAGCAGGACGTCGTAGCGCTCGAAGAACCCGACCACCCGCTCGTACAGCGCGGTGTGCGCGGCCTCGGCGCGGGCCAGGTCGGAACCGGACAGCTTCGCGCCCATCTCGGCGTTCCAGCGGATCGACTCCTTGACCTGCTCGGGGTGCTGGCGGGCGAGGTCGGAGAAGGCGGCGTCGAACAGCCACGCGCGCAGCGTGCCGAACACGTCGTCGGCGCCGGAGAGATCGGGGCAGTCGGCCTCGACGGTGGCGCCGAGCTCCTCGAAGACCCGCACCGACCCGTCCAGCACCGCGGTGATCGCCGGGTCCACCCGGACCCGGCCGCCGAGGTCGGGCGCCCAGGCCACCCGGAGCCCGTCGAGGCGCTCGGGCAGCGGGGCGGCGAACGGTGCGCCCGGGTCGTCCAGCGCGATCGGCACCCGGCGGTCGGGCCCGGCGACGGCGGAGAGGACCAGGGCCACGTCGGCGACGGTGCGACCCATCGGCCCCTGCACCGAGAGCTGCGACCAGCCGATCGGCGCTGGCCAGGTCGGCACCCGGCCCGGGGTCGGCCGCAGCCCGACGACGTTGCAGAACGCCGCGGGGTTGCGCAGCGAGCCGCCCATGTCGCTGCCCTCGGCCACCGGCACGAACCCCGCGGCCAGCGCCGCGGCCGCGCCGCCGCTGGAGCCGCCCGCGGACAGGCCGTGCCGGTAGGGGTTGTGGGTCGCGCCGAACAGCGTGTTGAAGGTGTGCGACCCCGCGGCGAACTCGGGCACGTTGGTCTTCCCCACCCGGACGGCGCCCGCCGCCCGCAGCCGGGCGACCACCAGCTCGTCCCGCTCGGGGACGGTGTCGGCGTGCAGCGGCGATCCCCAGGTGGTGCGCATGCCCCCGGTCTCGTGGGTGTCCTTGTGCGCGACCGGCAGTCCGTGCAGGGGGCCGACCTCCTCGCCCGCGGCCAGGGCGGCGTCAGCGGCGTCGGCGGCCGCCCGCGCGCCGTCGGCGTCGAGGGTGACGACGGCGTTCACCTGGGGGTCGAGCCGCTCGATCCGGTCCAGGCAGGCGTCGGTCAGCTCCCGGGCGGACAGCTGCCGGGAGCGGATCAGCGCGGCCAGCTCGGTCGCGGGGCGCAGGCAGAGCTCGTCGGTGGAGGTCACGGTCACATCGTCGTCCTACCGGACGACACCGCCACCAAGGGGTGTCCCGGCTCTGGCTGAGCCGGACCGTCGCACCCGCCGGGGACCCTCCGGGCCCGCCGCCGGGCCGGACCGTCGGTCAGGCCGGCTCGTCCGGGACGACGTCCGGCACCACGTTGGGCCCGGCCTCGGGCGGCCGCGGCCGGTCCTGCGGGTGCAGCCGGACGGCGACCAGCGCGACGTCGTCCTCCGGCCGGCCCTCGACCAGCCGGTCAATCACCTGGTCGAGCAGCTCCTCCAGCGGCAGGTCGGCCAGCTGGGTCAGCGCCTCCCGCAGGCGCACCATGCCGGCATCGAGGTCGGCGTCGCGCCGCTCCACCAGGCCGTCGGTGAACAGCAGCACCGTCGAGCCCCGGTCCAGGGTCACCACCGACTCCTGCCGACGCGTCTCGGCCTCCACGCCCAGGAGCAGGTCGCCCTTCCAGGCCGCCAGCTCGGCCACCGTCCCGTCGGGGTTGATCACCAGCGGCGGCAGGTGCCCGGCGTTCGCCCAGCGCATGCGGGTGACCCCGCGCGCCCGCTCGTCGTCGGTCTGCTCGAACCGGGCCACCGCCGCGGTGGCCAGCACCCGCGTCTGCAGCACGGCCATCGAGGCGTCCAGCCCGCGCAGGACCTCGACCGGCGGCGCGTCGCTGTAGGTCGCGATACCGCGCAGCAGGCCGCGGAGCTGGCCCATGGCCGCGGCGGCCTCGGTGTCGTGCCCGACGACGTCGCCGATGACCAGCATCGTCGCCCCGCCCGGCTGGAGGAAGGCGTCGTACCAGTCGCCGCCGACCCGGGCCGCCTCCACGGCCGGCAGGTAGCGGACGGCGATCTGCGCGTGGTCCGGCTCCGGCGGGTCGGTGAGCAGGCTGCGCTGCAGGCCCTCCGCCAGCTGCTGCTGCTGGGCGTAGAGGCGCGCGTTGTCCAGGGCCAACCCGGCCCGGTCGGCGACGTCCTGGGCGACGACGACGTCCTCCGGGGTCGGCGCGTGCCCGTCGGCGTAGAAGAGGGTGAGCAGGCCGATGGTCCTGCCGCGGGCACGAAGCGGGAGGGCGACCTCGGTGGTCGGCGCCAGGACCGCCAGGAGGTCCTTGGCCTGGCCGGGGGGCAGCACGTCGAGGACGTCGTCCCCGGCGAAGGTGACCGCCTCCCCGGTGTGCAGGGCGCGGGCGACGGGCGCGGTGACCGGCATGACGTCCATGCGCACCTCGGCGTACCGCTCCAGGACCGAGCGGCTGGCCGGGTCGATGTGCCAGCTCCCGACGTCGCGCGGCCGGCCGTCGGGCTGGATGACGGTCAGGATGCAGAAGTCGCTGAGCGCCGGCACGACCAGCCGCGGCAGGCGGCCGGTCGCGGCCTCGACGTCCAGGGTGCCGGCGAGCTCGGCGCTGACCTGCGCGAGCAGGGCGAGCTGCTGGGCGGACCGCTCGGCGCGCTCGCGCACCCGACGCCGCTCGGTGATCTCGGTGAAGTACACCGAGAGCCCCTCGGGGGTGGGCCAGGCGCGCAGCTCGTACCAGCCGTCGAGCGGCGCCGGGTAGTAGGCGTCGAAGTTGACCGGCTGCCCCGTGCGGACGGCGTCGCGGTAGCTCTCCTCGAAGATGCTGCGGGTCGCGGCCGGGAAGGACGTCCACAGCACCTGACCGAGCAGGTCCTCGCGGGAGCGGCCCAGCAGCCGTTCGGCCTCGGCGTTCACGTGGGTGAACCGCCACTGGTGGTCGAGGGAGTAGAAGCCGGCCGGCATCGCCTCGAGCACGCGGGCCACGCGGGCCTGCGCGCTGCGGTCCTCGGTGGTGTCGTGGGCCGCGCCCAGCAGCCGGACCGTCGTCCCGCCGGGACCGGCCAGCGCGCGGCCCCTGGCCTGCACCCAGCGGGTGTCCCCGTCCGGACGGACCACGCGGTACTCCGCCTCGAACTCGCCCACGGTCTCGATCGACATCCGCAGCGCCTCGCTCACCCGGGGCAGGTCGTCGGGGTGCAGGCGGCGGTTGAACGCGTCGATCGTGCCGTCGAAGTCCTCGGCGGTGTAGCCGAACATCGTCATCAGCGGCTCGTCCCAGACGAGCTCGCCGGTGCGCAGGTCCCAGTCGAAGGTGGCGACCCCGCCGGCGTCCATCGCCAGGATCCAGCGCACCCGCTGGCGCTCGTGCTCCCCGGCCAGCGCCGCGTACTCGAGCTCGGTGACGACCGCGGCGGCCAGCTGGGCCAGCGTCGCGATGTCGCTGTCCGACCACGGGTGCGGCTCGGCGTCGAAGGCGCACAGGGTGCCGACGGCGTGCCCCGCCTCGTCGGTGAGCGGCACGCCCAGATAGGCCCCCACGATCCCCGAGGTGACCGGGGCGAGGTCGCGGACCCGCTCGTCGGCGCGGGCATCGGGGATCACCAGCGGGGCGCGCATCACGGCGGCGAGGGCGCAGGGGGACTGGTCCAGCGGGGACTCCTGGCCGCGACCACCCGGCGGGATCCCGGCGATGCCGGCGACCGTGTGGTTGTCGTCCAGGATGGAGATCTGCGCGGAGGGGGCCCCGACCAGGCGCGCGGCCAGCTCGACGAGGCGGTCGAGGGCGGCGCTGCCGGTGTCGGAGACGCGCAGCCGCCGCGCCGCGCGGACGCGGGCGGGGTCGCTGCGCAGCAGGGCAGCTGCACGGGCAGCGTCCAGCGTGCGCGCGGCCTCCTGCCGCGAGGATGTCTCCACCAGAACCCTTCCGCCCGGCCAGGGCCAGGGTGTTGCGCGCGCAAGCCACGCTCTTCGAGCCACGCGCTCCCGAGGTTATGTCATGCGGTGTCCGATACGGGCAACCATCGCGACACAGATCACCGTCATCGACACGAACAGTGACGGTTCAGCGGGTCACGTTCTCCGCGGGGACGACCAGGGTCAGGGCCGTCCCCACGTCGTGTTCCACGTGCAACCCCGCCCGCCGGAGCAGCGCCCGCAGCCGGACGACGTCCGCGGGCTCGGCCGTGGTCGTGGCCAGCAGCCGGGCGATCCGGCCCTTGTGCGCCTTGTTGAAGTGGCTGACCACCGCGCGGGTCCCGTCCGGCCGCTCGCTGAGCACGTCCACGGTGACCGCGCCCAGGACCGGCGCGAGCGCGGCGTAGGAGCCGCTGCGCAGGTCGACGACGAGCTCGTCGACCGCGGCCAGCACCGGGCCGAGCACGGGCCTCCACAGCGTGCGCAGGGTCGGCAGGCCGGGCAGCGCCGAGCCGGCCGACAACCGGTAGGCGGGGATGGCGTCGGTGCCCCGGACCAGGCCGAACAGCGCCGAGCCGACCGCCAGTCGCCGGTCGGCGCGCGATCGCTGGGCCCGGGTCAGCGAGCGGATGTCGAGGGCGTCGTAGAGCACCCCGGTGTAGCGCTCCAGCGCCGGCATGGTCGGGCCGGTGAACAGCGCGGCGTTGCGTGCGATCTCGTCGTCCTGCTTCGCGGACAGCCCGAGCGCGGCGCGCGAGGCCGGGAGGTCGGCGGCCAGGTCGGCCAGCGTCTTCGCCAGCTCGGTACGGACCGGCGTCAGCTCGGGGGAGGACAGCGCGTGGAGGTCGAGCGGGTCGCCGTCCCCGCCGGGGGCCTTCGTCTCCGACGGCGGCAGCAGCACGAGCACGAGGAGCCAGGGTACGAGGGTGACCTCAGTGCCCGCCGTCGGCCGCGTCCCGTGGGGAGGACGAGGGCTCCGTCAGGTCCAGTAGAGCAGGCGGGCGCCGGGCAGCCGGTCGGCCACCGCGGCCTCGAACCAGCCACGCAGCTCGGCCATCGTCTCCCGCGGGTAGACGTGCTTGACCGACCCGAACTTCCCGCGCTTGGCGGTGCGGCGGGACTCCTCCATCTCGAGCCTCGTCCGCGGGTACCACTCGGTGAGCGTGGCCTTGCTGCCGGGCGTGAACCGGTGGGTGATGCACTCGACGGTGAGGTCGGCGCCGGCGGGCAGCGCCCCGGCCACGGCATCGAGCAGCTCGCCGTACTCCTCGCGCCAGCCCTCGACGGGCATGATCGGCGCGATGGTCAGCCCGACCGGGTACCCGGCGCGGGCGACGGCGGCCAACGCGGCGACACGGCCGGCGACGGGGGAGGTGGCCCCCTCGAACCGGCGCGCCACCGAGGCGGCGTTGACCGAGAAGCGCAGCCGGGTGCGCCCGCCGTGCGGCAGGTCGAGCAGTCCCGTGACGTCGTCGAACTTCGTCGTCGCGCGCAGCTGGACCGGCCCGGGCCACTCGTGGGTGCCGAAGTGGGTGATCGCCGTGGCCAGCCCACCGGTGAGGTGTTCGAGGGCCAGCGGGTCGGTGTAGCAGGAGGCCTCGAACGTCGTCCCCTCGCCACCGCGCTCGACCGTGCCCGAGGTGACCGAGCCGTGCCCGACGTACCGGTCCAGGCCGGCGAGGACGTCGTCGAGGTCGGCGAAGACGCGGGTGACCGGCGGGCCGGACAGCGAGCCGGCGAGGTAGCAGTACTGGCAGTGGGCCGGGCAGCCCTCGGCCAGGTCGAACCGCCAGTCCGCGGACGGCGGGATCGGCTGCAGCCGGCGGCGGGACGGGGCGCCGACGACGACGGCGAGGGTGTCCTTGGCGCGCATGAACGCCGCGCGGTCGCCGTCCCCGCGCAGGTTGGGCAACCGGTCGCCGCGCAGCATCTCGACGTCGGAGACGCCGGCGGCCTCGAGGCGGGCGAGGATGCGCCGGCCGTGCGGACGCTCGGCGGCTGAGCGGGTCACCAGGACGCGCGACGGCGTCCAGAGGCGGGTGGGGACGGGGGCGTCGAGGACGGGGGTCATCACCCCGTACAACACCCGCGGAGCCGGCGTCGGTGCAGCTCAGTCCGTGAGGTCGACCACCACGGGCGCGTGGTCGCTGGCGCCCTTGCCCTTGCGCTCCTCGCGGTCGATGCGCGCGCCGGTGACGCGGCCGGCCAGCGCGGGGGAGCCGAGGACGAAGTCGATCCGCATGCCCTCGCGGCGGGGGAAGCGCAGCTGGGTGTAGTCCCAGTAGGTGTAGACGCCGGGCCCCGGGGCGTACCCGCGGACGACGTCGGCGTACCCGGCGTCGACGACGGCCCGGAAGGCCGCGCGCTCGGGCTCGGAGACGTGCGTGGAGTGGGCGAACACCCGCATGTCCCACACGTCGTCGTCCTGCGGGGCGATGTTCCAGTCGCCGACCAGCGCGACCGGTGCGGCGGGGTCCTCGACGAGCCAGTCGGCCGCCGTCGTCCGCAGCGCCTCCAGCCAGCGCAGCTTGTACTCGTAGTGCGGGTCGGTGAGCGTCCGGCCGTTGGGCACGTAGAGGCTCCACACCCGGACCCCGCCGCAGGTGGCGCCCAGCGCGCGCGCCTCGGTGTCGGGGTCCTCACCCCAGCAGGGCTGGCCGGGGAACCCGATCTCGACGTCGTCCAGGCCGACCCGGGACAGGATCGCCACGCCGTTCCACTGCGAGTAGCCCACGTGGGCGACCTGGTAGCCGAGGTCGGTGAAGCGCGACTCGGGGAACTGGTCGTCGCGGCACTTGGTCTCCTGCAGCGCGAGGACGTCGACGTCCGAGCGCTGCAGCCAGGCGACCACCCGGTCGGCACGGCTGCGGATGGAGTTCACGTTCCAGGTCGCCAGGCGCACGGCGTCATTGTCGGCCTACCGGCCGACACCGCGGCCAGGTGCCCCGGGACCCGCGTCGAGCCCTGCGGACCTGCGTTCCTCGGGGACCCTGCGGGCCCCGCTCGTCACTGGACCGGAGCGGGACGTGGTCGTCGGGGCGACGAGCCGCCTCCCGCGCTGACCTCCCTCGGACGGTGGGCGGGTGGGAACGGCGTCACGCCTCGGGTACCCCGTTCGGGAACGCCCGGGGTGGGGCGCGAGCGACGGGCGGTACAGGTGGGGTAGGAGTGGGACCATGGCCGGATGACCCGGATCCGTCCTGCGGAGGCGTGCCCGTGAGCGAGCACGAGGACGCGACCCGTCCCATCGGGCCCAAGAGACCCCTCCCGCCGCCGCACGGGCCGGTCTACGACCGTACGGGCGAGGAGCGGCGACCCTTCCGGTCCGTGCTGGGTCTGACCGTCCTCGGCGCGATCCTGCCGGGGACGGCGTTCCTCGCGGCGGGCCGGCGCAAGCTCGGCGCCGTCGTCCTCGCGCTGTTCGTCCTCCTCGTCGGCGCAGCGGCCTGGCTGGCCACCGCCGGACGGCGCACCGCGGTGCAGATCGCCGTCGACTCGGCCTCCCTGACCTGGGTGCTGACCGGGGTCG
This sequence comes from Geodermatophilus sp. SYSU D01105, assembly GCF_054050095.1. NCBI lineage: Bacteria > Bacillati > Actinomycetota > Actinomycetes > Geodermatophilales > Geodermatophilaceae > Geodermatophilus > Geodermatophilus sp. SYSU D01105. The sequence continues at coordinate 15,511 of NZ_JBJGYR010000004.1, read as the reverse complement.
TCGCGGTGGCGTTGCTGTGGATGATCGTCGTCGTCGCCGGTTACCGGTCGCTGCTGCCGGAGCGCACGTCCGGTGGCCGGAAGTTCCTCGGCGCGGTGGTCGTCCTGGCACTCGTCGCCGGGATCGGCTACCCCGCGTTCAAGGTCACCGAGGTCGCGATGGCCCAGCGCGGGTTGCTCGACGACGTGTTCGCCGACGACCGGCGGTCGGCGACGGTCGAGGACACCCCCGACCCGTTCGGCGACCAGGAGCGGGTCAACGTGCTGCTGCTCGGCGGGGACGGCGGGGTGGGCCGCGAGGGCGTCCGCACCGACACGGTCATCGTGGCGAGCATCGACACCGACACCGGTGACACGACACTGTTCAGCCTGCCGCGCAACCTCGAGGACCTGCCCTTCCCGGCGGACAGCCCGCTGGCCGAGGTCTACCCCGACGGCTTCGACGGCGGCAGCGAGAGCGAGAGCCTGCTCAACGCCATCTACCGCAACGGCCCGGCCGCCCACCCCGACATCCTGGGCCCGACCGACGACCCGGGTGCGGACTTCCTCAAGCTCGGCGTCGGCGAGGCCCTCGGCCTGCACATCGACTACTTCGTCCTGGTCAACCTCGACGGGTTCAGCCGGCTGGTCGACGCGCTCGGCGGGATCACCGTCAACGTCAACTACTACGTGCCGATCAACGGGATCACCGGCCAGGAACTGCCGGACGACTACATCGAGCCGGGGCCGAACCAGCACATGGACGGGTTCACCGCGCTGCAGTTCGCCCGCGGCCGCTACGGCCTCACCGACTACGACCGCATGGCCCGGCAGCGCTGCACCATCAACGCGATCATCGAGGCCGCGGACCCGGTCACCCTGCTGGAGCGCTACCAGGAGCTGGCGGCGACGACGCAGGACATCGTGAGCACCGACATCCCGCGGTCGGCGCTGGGTGAGTTCGTCGACCTGGGTTTCCTGGTGAAGGACGCCGAGGTCCGCAGCGTCGTGTTCGACGACAGCGTGATCAGCCCGGCCTACCCCGACTACGACCTCATGCGGCAGATCGTGCAGGACGCCCTGGCCCCCGCCCCGGCTCCCGCCCCGGCCCCCGACGACGCGGCGGACGGGGAAACCGCGGACGGCGGTGCTGCGGACGCGCCGGCGACGCAGACCCCGCCGCCGGCGGGAACGCCCGAGGGCGACGCCCAGGCGGTGACCGACGTCGGGGACGCCTGCGCCTACGACCCCGTGCAGGCGCAGGCTGCCCGGGACGCGGGGGAACCGCCGAACCGGGCCGGGTGACGCCGGCGGCCGAGGGCGCGGTCGAGGGCCCGACGCCGTGGCCCGGAGCGGGACGACGGGCACGCGGAGGCCCGCCGGACGGGGTCCTAGGGTCGAGCGCATGAACTCACCCCGACCGGCGGCGCGCCGCGAGCGACAGGTGGCCCTGCTGGTCGCAGGGGTCGCCGTCGTCCTGCTGGTGTCCTCGCCGACCTGGTTCGCCAGCGACCAGGCCGGCGTCGGCGTCGCCCAGCTGCTCCTCGCCGTCGTCCTCGCCGGGGTCGCGGCCTTCCTGTACCGGCGCGCGCAGCGTCGCTGACCGGCGCCGGCGTCCGCCCGGCGGGACGGCGCACGACCCCCGCGTCGCCGACGTTGCGGTGACGGGTGACCCGGCCCACGCTGGACCGCGTCTGTCGGCGACCGAGCGGAGGTCAGGCGTGAAGTTGGACAAGCAGGAGCTGCTGCGGCTGCTGCGCACCGAGGGCGACAACCACACCGCGGAGAAGGTCGAGGCGCAGCTGCCCGACGAGATCGACACCGACCGGGACGGCGACGCGCTGGCCGCCGTCGGCCTGGACCGCACCCAGCTGATGGCGAAGCTGGCCGGGGGCGGGTTCGGCTCGACGCTGACCCCCTGAGCGGGGTGCCGGGGGCGAGGGCCTCGCTCCCGGCACCCGCCGGCGGTCGGTTCAGCCGCGCCAGGCCCCCCGGGCGGCCGCGGCGCGCGCGTAGTCCTGGAACCGCCTGGGGGCCCGCCCGGTGACCCGGCGGACGGCGTCGCCCGGCTGGTCGTCCCCGCGGGCGCGCAGCGCGGAGAACGCGGCGACCTCGGCCTCGACCTCGCCCGGGTCCCGGCCGAGGGCCAGCTGCACGTGGCGGTACTCGGCGGGCTCGCCGGTGAACCGCACCGGGCGGCCGCCGGACTTGGCGACCACCGCCAGCGCCTCGGCGAAGGAGAGCGCCCGCGGCCCGTGCAGCTCGTAGGTCCGGCCGCCGTGCCCCTCGGTGGTCAACGCGACTGCGGCGACCGCGGCGATGTCGCCGGCGTCGACGAAGGCCTGGCGCAGGTCGCCGACGGGCAGCGCGAGCTCGCCGGCGAGCACGGCCTCGCGGAAGACCCCCTCGTCGAAGTCCTGGTCGAACCAGCTCGGACGCAGCACCGTCCACTCCGCCCCGGAGCCGCGCACCGTCCGCTCGGCGTCCAGGAGGCGGGTGTCGCCCATCTCCTCGACCGCGGCACTGGAGAGCAGCACGATCCGGCGCACACCACGGTCGACGGCGAGCGCCACGAAGCGGGGGTCGACCCGGACGCCGTCGGGCGCCATGAGGTACACGGCGCGCACGCCGTCCAGCGCGGGCTCCCAGGTCTCCGGTGCCGACCAGTCGAACCGCGTGGCGCTGCTGGGGGAGGCCGGCCGCACCGGGTGCCCGGCCTCCCGCAGGGCTCGGGTCACGCGCCGGCCGGTGATCCCGGTGGCGCCGAGGACGAGGACCGGCCCGCTCACCGGGCCCGCCCTGCAGCGCCCAGCTCGACGGCGAGGTCCAGGAACGCGGTCACGACCTCCGCGTCGACGTCCGCCGGGTCGGAGACGTCGAGCGCGCGCACCTGCCGGCCGGTGCCGGACAGGCGGCCCTCCGGGTCGGGCAGCCGGGCGCCGTGCTCGAAGACCAGGTGGACCCGGTCGGCCACCGGGAACAGTGCACAGACGAACCCGGCCACGGGATCGCGGTAGTTGAGCGAGTGCCAGCCCCGCCGCACCCGCTCCTCGAGCTGGGGGTGGGCGTCGAGGAGCACTGCGCGCAGCCGCCGGGCGGTCGCGGCCACGGCGTCGGTGTGCTCGGCCAGCAGGTCGTCTGCTCCCGGGTCTCTCGGCACGGGCGCACCGTGGCACGGGGGTCGGACAGTCCCGACTCCCAGCGGAGTGTGGGGAGCGAGGGATCCTCGCTCCCCGCACTCCGCTGCCGGCTCAGCCCACGTGGGGGCGTTCCCGGCCCAGCTCCTCACGGGCGACGGAGCGCAGGTGGACGGCGTCCGGGCCGTCGGCGATGCGCAGCGTGCGCGCCGAGGCGTAGAAGCGGGCGAGCACCGTGTCCTCGCTGACGCCCGCGCCGCCGTGCACCTGGATCGCCCGGTCGATGACCTCGCAGGCCACTCGTGGCGCGACCACCTTGATGCCGGCGATCTCGGTGCGAGCGCCCTTGGCGCCGTACCGGTCGATCAGGTCGGCGGTCTTGAGCACCAGCAGCCGGGCCTGGTCGATCTCCAGCCGGGACAGCGCGATCAGCTCGCGGACGGTGCCCTGCTCGGCGAGCGCCCGGCCGAAGGCCACCCGGTTCTGCGCCCGGTCGACCATCAGCGCCAGGGCCCGCTCGGCCATGCCGAGCGCGCGCATGCAGTGGTGGATGCGCCCGGGGCCGAGCCGGGCCTGGGCGATCATGAACCCGTCGCCCTCGCCCGCCAGGATGTTGGTCGCGGGCACCCGGACGTCGGTGAAGACCAGCTCCGAGTGGCCGTGCTGGTCCTGGTACCCGAACACCGGCAGGTGCCGGACGATCTCCAGCCCCGGGGTGTCGCGGGGCACCAGGACCATCGACTGCTGCCGGTGCGGAGGGCCGTCGGGGTCGGTCTTCCCCATCACGATGAAGACCTGGCAGCGCTCGTCGGCGGCGCCGCTGGTCCACCACTTCCGGCCGTTGACGACGTACTGGTCGCCGTCCCGGACGATCGAGGTCTGGATGTTGCGGGCGTCGGACGACGCGACGTCCGGCTCGGTCATCGCGAAGCCGGAGCGGATCTCCCCCTCGAGCAGCGGCGCGAGCCAGCGCTCCTTCTGCTCGGGCGTGCCGAACAGCATGAGCGTCTCCATGTTGCCGGTGTCCGGCGCCCCGCAGTTGGTGACCTCGGGGGCGATCGTCGGGCTCCAGCCCATGATCTCGGCGACGGAGGCGTACTCGAGGTTGGTCAGCCCGCCGAGCTCGGGGGAGAACAGGTTCCACAGCCCCCGCTTGCGGGCCTCGACCTTCAGGTCCTCGAGCACCGGCGGGTGGGCGTGGTCGTCGTGGCCGCGCTCGGCGCGCCACTGGGCGTAGACGGGTTCGGCGGGGAAGACCTGCTCACGCATGAAGTCCCACATCCGGCCGCAGACGTCCTCGGCTCGGGCGGAGAGGGAGAAGTCCATGCCGGCAACCTAGAGGGGCCGGCCGACGTCGGTCACCGTGCCGGCAGGGACCTCGGGCGGTGCGCCGTCGGACAGGCCGGAGGCCGGGTCCCGGCTCGGGACCCGGCCTCCGGGTGCTGCGACGACCCCGCTCCGGGCCGGCCCCGTCCCGGCCCCGCCCTGAGCTCGCGCAGGGCGGGGAGGACGGGTCCTCCTTCAGACGCGGGTGGAGCGGCCGCCCACGGCGGAGCGCACCGGACCCAGCGCGATGACCAGGCCGACCACGGCGGTCAGGATGTGGAGCACGTTGTCGGCGGCGTTGATGCTCAGGAAGTCCCAGGTCTTCCCGATCGCGATCAGGCCGTAGATGAAGGCCGCGCCGTAGCCGACCGCCAGCAGCCAGCCGTAGGTGCGCGCCCCGGCCAGGGTGCGGGCCAGGAGCAGGCCCGCCACGCCGATCACGATGTGCACGACGTTGTGCATGCCGTTGATCTCGAAGCCGAGCAGGGTCTTGCCGGTGTCGTGGGCGAAGAAGCCCTCGAAGCCGGTGATGAAGAAGCCGATGATGCCGACGATCAGGTAGATCGCCCCGAAGGCCAGCGCCAGCATCTGGGGCCAGGTCATGGCCCCCCGGCCGGTGCCGGCGTCGCCGGGTGCTGCGGACATGGTGGTCCTCCCAGGTGCTACGGGCCCGCCCTGTCTTGGACGGTCCGGAGCCGGAATACCCCCTGGTCGGAGGTCGGTAACGGCCGTCCCCCGTTCGGGGGGCGACCGTTACCGGACCGTCACCTGGGCGGGCCCGGCTCCGTCACCTGGTGTTCGACGCGGGTCCGCCGGGCGGTTCAGCGCGGCGTGGGAACGGGACGCCGGACGACGAACGGGCCGATCGCGAGCAGGTCCACCGGAGCCGAGCCGAAGCACTCGAGGGCGTCGCGCGGGTCGTCGACCATCGGCCGGCCGGCGGTGTTCAGGCTGGTGTTGACCACCACCGGCAGCCCGGTGCGCCGCTCGAAGCACTCCAGCATGCGGGCGACCAGCGGCTTCTCGGTGCGGTCGACGGTCTGGATCCGCGCCGTCCCGTCGACGTGGGTGACCGTCGGGATGCGCTCGCGCCACTCGGGGGCGACGTCGTGCACGAACAGCATGTAGCGGGACGGGATGGGGCCGCGGCTGAAGATCTCCGGCGCCCGCTCGGCGAGCACCATCGGCGCGACCGGGCGGAACTGCTCGCGGCCCTTCACGTTGTTCATCCGCTCGAGGTTGGCCTCGTAGCCGGGGTGGGCCAGCAGCGACCGGTGGCCCAGCGCCCGGGGGCCGTACTCGCTGCGGCCCTGGAACCACGCCACGATCCCGTTGTCCGCGAGCACCTGGGCCACGGCGTCGGCGACGTCACGCGGCCGCTCGTAGTCGATCGCCGCCGTCCGCAGCCACTGCTCGATCTCGTCGTCGGACCAGCCGCGGCCGAGGTCGGCGCCCGGCATGGGCTCGGTCTGCTCGCCGAGCACGCGGGCCACGTGCAGGGCGCTGCCCAGCGCCGTGCCGGCGTCCCCGGCTGCCGGCTGCACCCACACGTTCTCGAACGGGGTCTCGGCGTAGATGCGGGTGTTGGCCACACAGTTCAGCGCCGTGCCGCCGGCGAGGGTGAGCGTGCGCTCACCGGTCTGCTCGTGCAGCCAGCGGGCGAGGTCGAGCAGGACCTCCTCCAGCCGCTGCTGGACCGAGGCCGCGAGGTCGGCGTGGTCCGGGGTCCAGTCGTCGCCCTTGCCGAGGCGGGGCGCGAACTCGGAGAAGTCGATCTCCTCCGTGCGGAAACCGCCGTCGTCGGTGGCCCGGATGAGCTCGGTCAGGTCGCCGAGGAAGCGCGGCTTGCCGTAGGAGGCCATCGCCATGACCTTGAACTCGTCGCTGCTGCGCAGGAACCCGAGGTGGTCGGTGAGGTCCTCGTACATCAGGCCGAGGGAGTGCGGCAGCGCCTGGCCGGCCAGGACCTCCAGCTGGCCGTCGACGTAGCGGCCGGCCAGGTGGCTGTGCGCCTCGCCGCGGCCGTCGAGCACGAGCACCGCGTTGGTCGGCGTGGGTGCGGCCAGCCCGGCGGAGGCGGCGTGCGCCACGTGGTGCTTGACGAAGCGGACCTTCGCCGGGTCGAGGCCGGGCAGGGCATGGGCGAGGAACTCGGGTGCCTTCTGCGCGTACATCTTGCGCATGACGTCGCCCTCGTCGAAGAGGCCGGACTCCTCCGGCGTCCCCATGAGGGCGGGGTCGAAGGAGTAGGCGACGGCGTCGAGCTCCTCCGGGTGGATGCCGGCCTCGGCCAGGCACCACGCCGCCGACAGCTCGGGCAGCTCCCAGGCGCTCCAGGGCAGCGGGCGCTTGCCGTGCTTGCGCCGGCTGAAGCGCTCTTCCTCCGCGGCGGCCACGACCCGGCCGTCGACGACGAGCGCCGCCGCGGGGTCGTGGTAGATCGCGTTGATGCCGAGGACCTTCACCCGTGTACTCCTCCCGCCGGGCAGGGACCGCCCGGTCTCGTGCTTGATCATCGAGCCGGTGACCTTGGTCCGCATGGCGAACGGCGCACGGTCACCCGCTCGTGGCCCCGCGCGGCCTGGCATCGGCCCTGCTGCAGGGACCCGCGCCGAGCTCGCGAGGCGTGGGGGCAGCAGGGTCCTCCTTCAGTCGCGGCGGCGCAGCAGGTCGTGCTCGGTGACGGCGGCCAGCGCCAGCGTCTTGTAGCCGACCTCCTCGAAGAGGACGACGACCCGGTCGTCCTCCACCCGCATCACCACACCCGGACCCCACTCGGCGTGCTCGACCGGCGTCTGCGCGGGGAAGGGGGTGTCGTCGTCGGCGGCCGGTTGCTCCTGGGAGAGCCCCGCCGAGCAGTTGTCGCAGTTGCCACAGGGCTGCTCGAGCTGCTCGCCGAAGTAGCCGAGCAGGAACTGCCGCCGGCACTCGGTGGTCTCGGCGTACCCCCGCATCATCTCGACCCGGCTCTGGTCCACCCGCTCGTGGTGTTCGGCCAGCTCGCGGGCGGCGGCCGCGGCCTCGCCGGGGTCGGGTGCGTCCGCGGCAGGGTGGGCGGCACCCTCCTCGTCGAGCACCACCGCCGACACCTGCTCGAGCAGGTTCAGGTCGCGGGCCAGCGGGGTGGCCGCCCGGCCGGTCTCCTCGCGCAGCTGCTTGACGTGGACGCCGTCGTCGATGCCCGCCGCCTCGGCGGCCGCGACCAGGCCGGCGACCTGCTGCAGCTCCTCCTCCGGCGGGATCCCCGCGGCGAAGAACTTCCGCACGCCGAGGTCCTCCTGCCGGTACACCAGCACGGCCAGTGCCGGCTGACCGTCGCGGCCGGCCCGGCCGATCTCCTGGTAGTAGCTGTCGATGGAGTCGGCGGGCTCGGCGTGGACGACGAAGCGGGTGTCGGGCTTGTCGATGCCCATGCCGAAGGCGGTGGTGGCGACGACGACGTCCAGCTCGTCGTCCATGAACGCCCGCTGGGTCTCCTCGCGCTCGGCCTTGCGCAGCCCCGCGTGGTAGGCGGCGGCACGCAGCCCGCGCTCCCCGAGCTCGGCGGCGAGCTCCTCGGTGCCCTTGCGGGTGGCGCTGTAGACGATGCCCGGCGTGCGCCCCTCCCCGACCTCGCCGAGCACGCGGTCGAGCACGGCCTGCTGCTTGCCGTGGGCATCGGGGTGCTGGTCGACCTCCAGCCGGATCTCCGGGCGGTCGAAGCCCGCGACGACGGTGCGGGGGTCGCGCATGCCCAGCCGCTCGAGGATCTCCGCCCGCACCGGCGGCGCCGCGGTCGCGGTGAGGGCGAGCACGGTCGGGTGGCCCAGCTGCTCCACGACCGAGCCCAGCCGCAGGTAGTCCGGCCGGAAGTCGTGCCCCCACGCGGAGACGCAGTGCGCCTCGTCCACGACGAACAGCGCCGGGCGTGCCTCGGCGATGGCCTCCACGACCTCGGGCTTGGTGAGCTGCTCGGGGGCGAGGAACAGGTAGCGGACCGTTCCCTCCGCCAGGCCCTCGAGGGCGCCGCGCTGGTCGCCGGCCGACAGGGCCGAGTTGAGCTGCGCGGCCTCGCCGTCGAGGCCGTCGAGCTCCTCGAGCCGGTCGACCTGGTCGCGCTGCAGGGCGATGAGCGGGGAGACGACCAGCACCGGACCGTCGGCGAGCTGGCCGGCGACCTGGTAGACCGCGGACTTCCCGGCGCCCGAGGGCAGCACGGCCAGGGTGTCCCGCCCGGAGACGACGGCCTGCATCGCCTCCTCCTGGCCGGGCCGGAACTCCTCGATGCCGAGGAGGTCGCGGGCCACCTCGCGGATGCGGCGGGTGCGGACGGAGGCGGACGCCCCGGCGGGGTGGTCCTCGTTCTTGCGGGGCACCGGCTCCCGCTGCCCGTGCCCCGAGATCGGCAAACGGAACGCCGGTGTGCTCTCCCGCGCAGCCGGTCCCGCCGGGACGCCGGGCGGTGCCACGTCTCCGCAGCTGCGCCTCGCGCGACCGGGAACCGCCGCGGCTGCGGCTAGGCTCGGGCGGTGGCCGCCTCCTACCGCATCGCCGAGGCCGCCGAGCTGCTCGGCGTCAGCGACGACACGGTGCGCCGCTGGATCGACAGCGGCCGGCTGCCGGCCCGCCGCGACGGGAGCGGCCCGGCGCAGGTGGACGGCGCGGACCTCGCCCGGGTCGCCACCCGCCTCCACGAGGCCCCCGAGCCCGGGACCACGCGGCACTCGTCGGCCCGCAACCGGCTCACCGGCATCGTCACCCGCGTCGTCCGGGACACCGTCATGGCCCAGGTGGAGATCCAGGCCGGGCCGTTCCGGGTCGTCTCGCTCATGTCCCGCGAGGCGGCCGACGAGCTCGGCCTGGACGTCGGCGTGCGAGCGGTGGCGACGGTCAAGGCCACCCAGGTCAGCGTCGACGTCCCGTAGCCGCACCCTCGGTGTGGCGCCGAGTACGCGGTCCGCACGTGCGCCGGTCCAGCGGCTACAGTCCCGCAGGTGCGGACACGGACCCCACTGCTCGCGGCGGTACTCCTCCTGGCCGGCTGCGGCGGCGCGCCGGACGACGGTGCGACGGCCGCGACGTCGGCGACGGGCGGCGGGCTCACCGGCACCCTCACCGTCTTCGCCGCGGCGTCGCTGACCGACGTCTTCACCGGGCTGGGGGAGGCGCTGGAGGACCAGCAGCCCGGCCTGGACGTGCAGTTCAACTTCGCCGGCAGCTCCGCGCTGGCCACGCAGGTCACGCAGGGCGCGCCGGCGGACGTGTTCGCCTCGGCCAACCAGCCGCAGATGACCGTGGTGACCGACGCCGGGCTGGCCGAGGGCGACCCGGCGGTGTTCACGTCCAACGTGCTGGAGATCGCCGTCCCCGCGGGCAACCCGGCGGGCGTGACCGGGCTGGCCGACCTCGCGCGGGAGGACCTCGCCGTCGCCCTGTGCGCGCCCGAGGTGCCGTGCGGCGCCGCGGCCGAGGACGTCCTGGCCGGCGCGGGCGTGACCGCCGCGCCCGACACGCTGGAGGAGGACGTCCGCGCCGCGCTGACCAAGGTCGAGCTCGGCGAGGTCGACGCCGCCCTGGTCTACGCCAGCGACGTCGCCGCCGCGGGCGACGCGGTCGAGGGGATCGCGTTCCCCGAGGCCGAGGACGCGGTCAACGACTACCCGATCGTCGCCCTGGCCGACGCGCCCAACCCCGAGGCGGCGGCCGCCTTCGTCGACCTGGTGCAGTCCGAGGAGGGGCAGCGGGCGCTCGCCGACGCCGGCTTCCGGGCCCCGTGAGCGGACAGCGGCGGGAGGCCGGCGTCCCGCTGCCGCTGCTGGTGCCGGCGGCGCTCGGGGTCGCCTTCCTCGTCCTGCCGCTCGTCGGCCTCGTCGTCCGGGCGCCGTGGGGCGCGTTGTGGCCGCAGCTGACCTCGCCGGCCGTCGGCCAGGCGCTGCGGCTCTCGCTGGTCTCGGCGACGCTGGCGACCGCGGTCTCCCTGCTGCTCGGCGTGCCGCTGGCCTGGGTGCTGGCCCGCTCGCGTGCCCGCGGCCGGTCGGTGCTGCGCGCCCTGGTGACCGTCCCGCTGGTGCTGCCGCCGGTCGTCGGCGGGGTCGCGCTGTTCCTCGTGCTGGGCCGGCAGGGGATCGTCGGCCGCTGGCTGGACCAGGCCTTCGACGTCACGATCCCGTTCACCACGACCGCCGTCGTGATCGCCGAGACGTTCGTGGCGATGCCGTTCCTCGTCATCAGCGTGGAGGGGGCGCTGCGCGCGGCCGACGCCCGGTTCGAGGACGCCGCGGCCACCCTCGGCGCCGACCGCTGGACGACGTTCCGCCGGGTCACCCTCCCGTTGGTGGCCCCGGGCATCGCCGCCGGCGCGGTGCTCTGCTGGGCCCGCGCGCTGGGCGAGTTCGGCGCGACGATCACCTTCGCCGGCAACTTCCCGGGGACGACGCAGACGATGCCGCTGGCCGTGTACCTGGCGCTGCAGCAGGACCCCGAGGCGGCGATCGTCCTCTCCCTGGTGCTGCTCGTCGTCTCGCTGGCCACGCTGCTCCTGCTGCGGGACCGCTGGCTGTCGCGGGCGGGGGCATGACCCTGACGGCCGACGTCCGCGTGACCCGCGGCGCCACGACCGTCGACGTGGCCGTCGAGGTCGCCGACGGCGAGGTGCTCGCCGTCCTGGGGCCGAACGGAGCCGGCAAGTCCACGCTGCTGCGGGTGCTGGCCGGCCTGCTGCGCCCGGACGACGGCCGGGTGGTGGTCGAGGGCCGCGAGGTCTGGGACGACGTCGCCGCCGGCGTGCACGTGCCCGCGCACGGGCGCCGGCTGGGGATGGTGTTCCAGGACCACCTGCTCTTCCCGCACCTGTCGGTCGCCGACAACGTCGCCTTCGGCCTGCGCACGCGCGGGGCGCGGAAGGCCTCGGCGCGGGCGACGGCGGGGGAGTGGCTGGCGCGGGTGGGGCTCGAGGGCCTCGGCGACCGCCGGCCGGGGCAGCTCTCCGGCGGGCAGGCGCAGCGGGCGGCGCTGGCGCGGGCGCTGGTCGGCGACCCCGCCGTCCTGCTGCTCGACGAGCCGCTCTCGGCGCTGGACGCGCGCACCCGGCTCACCGTCCGCGCGGAGCTGCGCCGGCACCTGGCCGGCTTCGGGGGCAGCACGGTCCTGGTCACCCACGACCCGGTCGACGCCATGGCGCTGGCCGACCGGGTCGTGGTCGTCGAGGAGGGCCGGGTGGTGCAGACCGGGACGCCGGCCGACGTCAGCCGGCACCCGCGGACGGACTACGTCGCCCGGCTGGTGGGGCTGGCGCTGCTGCCGGGCACCGGGGCCGGCACGTCGGTGCGGCTGGACGGCGGGGGCGCGGTGGCGGTGGCCGAGGAGACCGCCGGACCGGTGTTCGTCGCCGTCCGCCCCGAGTCGGTGGCGCTGTACCTGAGCGCGCCGCACGGCAGCCCGCGCAACGTCTGGCCCGCCCGGCTGGTGTCGGCCACGCCGCACGGGGCCACGGTGCGCTGCGAGCTGGACGGCGAGGTGCCGCTGGTCGCCGACGTCACCGCGACCGCCTTCGCCGAGCTGGGCCTCGCGCCCGGGTCGGCGGTGTGGGCGACGGTGAAGGCCTCCGAGGTCGCCGTCTACGCGCGCTGAGAGGCTGGACCCATGAGCGCAGTCGCGGGTCTGGTCCTCGCCGCGGGCGGCGGCCGCCGCTACGGGATGCCCAAGGCGCTGGCCGAGTACGAGGGCAGCCTGCTGGTCGAGCGGGCGGTCCGGACGGCGCGTGAGGTGTGCGACCCGGTGCTGGTCGTGCTCGGCGCCCGCGCGGTCGACGTCTGGCGGACCGCCGACCTCGACGGCGCGACGGTGCTGGCCAACCGCGAGTGGGAGACCGGCATGGCGTCGTCGCTGCGCACCGGGCTGGAGGGGCTGCGGGGCTGGCCGGGGAGGGTGGACGCCGCGCTCGTGCTGCTGGTCGACATGCCGGGCATGACCCCGGCCGCGCTGTCCCGGATGGCCGAGCACGCCGCACCCGACGCGCTGGCCGTCGCGACCTACGACGGCGTCCGCGGGCACCCGGTGCTGCTCGGCCGCGACCACTGGGCCGGCGTCGCCGAGACGGCGACCGGCGACGAGGGCGCCCGCCGCTACCTGGCCACGCACCCGGTCACCGAGGTGGACTGCACCGGCCTGGCCGACCCCACCGACCTCGACATCCCGCCTCCGGGCTCCGCCTCCGGGGTACCGTCGGCGCCGTGATCGCCCGGGTCGTGGACACGCCGCTGTCGGTCGCCGAGCACGAGGACGCCGTGGCGGACAAGGCGGCCGGCGCGGTCGTCTCCTTCGCCGGCGTGGTGCGCGACCACGACGGCGGCCGGTCGGTGACCGAGCTCGAGTACGTCGGCCACCCGACGGCGCAGGACGTCATCGTCGAGCTGGCCGAGGAGTTCGCCGCCCGGCCCGAGGTGCACGCCGTGGCGGTGTCGCACCGCATCGGGATGCTGGGCATCGGCGACGTCGCCCTGGCCTGCGCGGTCAGCGCCTCCCACCGCGGCGAGGCCTTCGCGGTCTGCGCCGAGCTCGTCGACGAGGTGAAGAAGCGGCTGCCGATCTGGAAGCGGCAGGTCTTCACCGACGGCGACGAGGAGTGGGTCGCCTGCCCCTGAGGGCCGCGTCCCGGCCCCGCCCGGAGGCTCGCCGCGAGCCTGCGGGTGGTGAGGAGGACGGGGTCCCCGTTCAGTCGTCGACCAGCACGACCTCGTACTGGTCGGCGGTCGGCGGGATCCCGGTGTCGAACTTGGCGTTGACCACGGCGAGCACGCCGTCGGAGCGGATCGCGGTCGCCGGCGACTGGAAGCGCGGGTCGGTGATCTCCTCCACCACGGTCCCCGACGCCAGGTCGTCGGCCAGCCGCACCTCGGTGACCGTGTTGGCCGGGTTGCGGACCACCCAGACGCGGTCGCCGGCCAGGACGATGCCGTCGGCGCCCGGCACGCTGACCCCCTCGATCCGCGCGCTCTGCCCGGTCTCGGGGTCCACGGTGGCCAGCTCCCCGGTGCCCGAGTGCGCGACGACCAGCGTCTCCCCGGAGCGGGTCGCGGCGATCCCGTTGAGGTCGAACTCCCCGCTGGTGTCGGCCGCGGGGCCGCTCAGGGTCAGCACCTCGGCCTCGCCGGGGACGCCGTCGTCCACGGGCACGAAGTACAGCCGGGGCTGGAAGCTGTCGGTGAACCAGGCGCCCTCGGGGGTGACCGTGACGTCGTTGACGAACGACGTGGCCGGGTCGCCGAGCTGGTAGCTGGCCACCGTGTCGCCGGTCCGGGTGTCGTAGACGTGGGCGGCACCCGGCCCGCCGGCGACGAACAGCAGCCGGTGCCGGCGGTCGGTGTCCATGCCGACGGCCATCCGTGCGGGCTGGTCGGGGACGTCGATGAACAGCTCGGCCGTCCCCTCCTCCAGGTCGCCGCGGAAGACGTCCCCGCGGTACAGGTCCCCGGCGTAGAAGGTGGCGCCCTGTCCCTCGGCGATCCCCTCGGCCGAGCTCGCACCGGGCAGGACGATGACGCCGTCCGGCGGGGCGGCCGCAGCCGGGCCGGCCGCCCCCACCACGAGGGCCAGGACGGCGGCCAGGGGGATGGTCGGGGAGCGGGGGAGAGCGGACCTGGGCATGGTGCCTCCTGGTCGCGGCCGCGTCGGCACGGTCGGGCCGAGCGGGGCGCACCGGCCCGGGGGCTCCACGATGGCACCCCCCGCCGACGGTGGGAAGGGCCCGCGGTCAGAGCTCCCCTGCCTCCGGCGCGGGCTGAGGCGGCGCGACCGGCGTCATCCCGGAGGCCATGAGGGTGCTCAGCAGGCGCGCCACGGACTCGACCAGCGGCAGGTCCCGTGCGGCGCTGCGTGGACGGGCGCGGAACCCCCAGGCGCACAGCGTGCCGAACACCTCCCCGTCAGGGGTGAGGAGCGGGACGCCGAGGTAGGCGGCGATCCGCGAGACCGGTCCGGTCATGCGCTTGGCGTACGCCGGGACGGCCGCGGTCACCGTGGCCGCCCGTGGGGCCTCCCCGGCGATCATCGAGCGGCAGAACGTGTCCGCCCACGGCAGCCAGGTCCCGGGACGGATCACGTCCGGAGGGTGGGCGTGCAGCACCACCTGCCGCTCGTCCACCACCTGGGTCACGACCCACACGTCCCAGCCGAGGCGCTCGTGCAGGGCGGCCAGCGCCCCGCAGGCCGCGGCGTGGAAGTCCCGCCACGGGACGACGTCCGCGACGGCTGGAGCGACCATGTCCCCATCGTCCTCGCTGGGCGCCAGTTACGGAACAGGATCGGGCGTAGCCTCAGCGGATCGGGGCCGCGCCCTCGTCGGGGTGCTGCCGGGCGGCCTCCTCGCGGTCGGCGGCCTCCTCCTCGGCCTCGCCCTCGAGGCGCCGCGCCTCGCCGGCGACCTGCGCCGCGGCGTCCCCGTGCGACTCGCCGTAGACCTCCTCGGCCCGGCCGATCAGCTCCTCGGCCTTCGCCTTGGCCTTGTCCCAGATGCTCATGCGCCCATTCTCGACCGTCCGCCGTCCCGGGGCGTGGTCAGCGGTGTGCGGGGGATCAGCCTCCAGCGAACGGGGGCAGCACGTCGACGACCGCCCCGGGCTGCAGGGCCAGCGACCGGTCGCGCGTCTGGGTCCCGTCGACGAGGAACGAGCAGGCGGTGAGCACCCGCTCCAGCTTCTCGCCGTGGGTGTCGACGATCTGCCCGACGAGCTCCTCCAGGGAGCCAGCGGTGCGCGTCTCGCTGTCCACGCCGGCGGCGGCGCGCGCTCCGGCGAAGTACCGCACCGTGACGGCGGCCGTGCTCATCGCTCGCCCCGCTCCTCGCTCGCAGAGCTCGCTGCGATGCTCACTCCCTGTCGGCTCACAGTGCTCATGGTTCGCCTCCGCGCTCGCTCCGCTCCTCGCTCGCAGAGCTCGCTGCGATGCTCACTCCCTGTCGGCTCACAGTGCTCATGGTTCGCCTCCGCGCTCGCTCCGCTCCTCGCTCGCAGAGCTCGCTGCGATGCTCACTCGCTGTCGGCTCACGGTGCTCATGGTTCGCCTCCGCGCTCGCTCCGCTCCTCGCTCGCAGAG